>NZ_SDLS01000046.1:0-53182 GCF_004522315.1 Amycolatopsis sp. CFH S0740
TTCCCTCAGGGTTCCCCTCACGTACGTTTGCCTTGCCCGGCGCGTCCTGTGCGCCGGGCAGCGGGGCGACGCGGCATGGGGGCCGTCAAGAAGAAAGCGTCAGCCGCTGATCCCGGTGCACGGCCGGGTGCGCAGATCGTCCACGTAATCGGCCGGGGCCCCGGCCGCCTCGGCGGCGTCCGCCAGCACCCCGAGATAGCGCGCCGAGGGCAGTCCGCCCTCGTAAGCGTCCAGGACATACAGCCAGGCCAGCACCGAGCCGTCCATCGTCTGGACTCGCAGCCGGATCTTCGTGTGCATCCCCAGCTCGCCGCCTTCCCAGCGGTCGAGCCGTTCCTCGTCGAGCGCGGTCACGTCGTAGAGCACCACGAACACCCGCGACGACGGGTCCTCGACGATGGTGGCCAGCGCGCCTTCCCACCCGATGTCCTCGCCGCCGAAGGTCAGCCGCCAGCCTTCCAGCCAGCCGGTGCCCGCCATGGGCGAGTGCGGGGCGCGCTCCAGCATCTGGGCGGGCTCCATGTTGGATCCGTAAGCGGCATACAACGGCACGCGGCACAGCCTAGCGACCCATCCGTCGCACGATCGGATGCACATGCCGTGTCCGGGCACTTCGCTTGCCGGTCAGGTTCGCCGCGTAGGGTCAGGACCACCGCCAAGCACGCGTACCTAGGAGGACCCCGGTGACCAGGATCGTGATCATGGGTGGCGGCCCGGCGGGCTACGAAGCCGCCTTGGTCGCGGCGCAGCACGGCGCCGACGTGACGATCGTCGAGCGGGACGGCCTGGGCGGCGCCTGTGTCCTTTACGACTGCGTGCCCTCGAAGACGTTCATCGCCTCGTCCGGCGCGCTCGCGAAGATGCACGACCTCGGCGAGCTCGGCATCAACACCGACATGGCGGACACCACTGTCGACCTGCCGACTGTCCACGGGCGAGTGAAAGGGCTGGCGCTCGCGCAGTCGGCCGACATCCGTGCCCGCGTGCAGCGCGAGGGCGTCCGCGTGATCACCGCGGAAGCTCGCTTCGCCGACGACGAGCCGGGTCTGGCCACCCACACGGTGGAAGTCACGCACTCCGACGGCACGGTCGAATCGCTGTCCGCCGACGTCGTGCTGATCGCCACCGGCGCGACCCCGCGCGTGCTGCCCGGCGCGGTGCCGGACGGCGAGCGGATCCTGGACTGGCGTCAGCTGTACGACCTCACGGAGCTGCCCGAACACCTCGCGGTGATCGGGTCCGGCGTCACCGGCGCCGAGTTCGCGTCCGCGTACACCGAGATGGGCGTGAAGGTCACCGTCGTGTCCAGCCGCGACCGCGTGCTGCCGCACGAGGACGCTGACGCCGCCGCGGTGCTCGAAGAGGTCTTCTCCCAGCGCGGCACCACGGTGGCCAAGCAGGCCCGTGCGGAACGCGTCGAGCGCACTGAGAAGGGCGTCGAAGTTCACCTGGCCGACGGTCGCGTGATCGAGGCGAGCCACGCGCTGATGACCGTCGGGTCCATCCCGAACACCGCCGACATCGGTCTCGACCGCGTCGGCATCGAGCCCGGGCCCGGCGGCTTCATCGCGGTGGACCGGGTGTCGCGCACGAGCGTCCCCGGCGTGTACGCGGCGGGCGACTGCACCGGCGTGCTGATGCTCGCGTCCGTGGCGAGCATGCAGGGCCGCATCGCGATGTGGCACGCGCTGGGCGAGGGCGTCGCGCCGATCAAGCTCAAGACGGTCGCGGCGAACGTGTTCACCCACCCGGAGATCGCGACCGTCGGCATCAGCCAGCAGGCGATCGACTCCGGCGAGGTGCCCGCGCGCACGATCATGCTGCCGCTGGCGACCAACGCGCGCGCGAAGATGGAAGGCCTGCGGCGCGGTTTCGTGAAGCTGTTCTGCCGCCCGGCTACCGGTGTGGTGGTCGGCGGTGTCGTGGTCGCGCCGTCGGCGAGCGAGCTGATCCTGCCCATCGCGCTGGCCGTGCAGAACCAGCTGACGGTGGACCACCTGGCGCTCACGTTCTCGGTGTACCCGTCGCTGTCCGGATCGATCACCGAAGCGGGCCGTCAGCTCATGCGGCACGACGATCTGGACTGATTTTTCCCAGCCGGGCAACCCCGTGCCGCACACCGCGTCTAGCGGGTTGAGGACGTGTGGCACGGGGAAGGAACAAGGGTGCGCAAGAGCGCGATTTTCGCGGTGGCGGCGGCGATCGGTTTGGCCGGGACGGCGGTCCCGGCGGTGGCGGCGGACGGTCCGGCCCCCGATCCGGTGACGGTGCAGCTGAACCAGGACACCGCGGTGCTGCACGGCCAGGTGAACGCCTACCAGCGCGGCTCGGACCCGAACGTGGCGTTCGCCTACTGCCCGGGTGCCAAGGCGGGCACGGCGGCGTTCAGCTCGCCCGCGCTGCAGTTCTCTCAGTACTTCTACGGCGAGATGGTCGGCGTGAAGGCCACGATGAGCGCGCACGCGAACCTAGTGCCGGGCACCAAACCCGGCAGTTATCCGCTCACCGTCACGTGCGCCGGGAAGCAGTACAACGCGACGTTCACCGTGCCCGCCGCGCAGGTGTCGCGGGTGCCCCAGGGCGCGGCGAAAGCGGGCGACGGGAGCCTCGCCGGCTAATCATCCATGCTTCGAGAAAACCGCCGGAAAATTGTTTCCGGCGGTTTTTTCGTATCCGGGGCAACCCCGGGCCGGGCGGAGGCGTCTTGGTGGTTGTCGGAACGAAAACGCCCGGACCGCAGGGGGAACTGCCGGCCGGACGCGGATTCGCCGCTGCCCGTGCGCGGCGGGAATCGTATTTTCATCAAGGGGAGTGTCATGAAGCGTACCGTTGTTTTCTCCGCTCTGGTCGCCGCCGGAATGCTTTCGGCCGCACCGGCTTTCGCCGCTGAAACGTCCACCACGCCGCCTCCGTCGAGCACCACCACCGCTCCGCCTTCCTCCACGCCGGAGGAACCGCCTGGCGACAGCGGCGGCGTGCCGAAGGCCTTCATCCGGGTGCTGCCGTCGTCCGGCCACCCCGGGGACCGCGTCACGGTGCGCGTCGGCTGCGAGGCCTCGCAAATCAAGAACCTGAGCTCGGCCGCGCTGCAGTTCGGCAAGCTGCACCCGGTCGGTCCGCAGGGCGACCCGTCGAAGGCTCCGGTCTCGCAGGGCACCGCGACCGTTCGCAACGGCGTGAAGCCCGGTACGTACCAGGTGTCGTTCTCCTGCGGCAGCGGCGACATCGCCACGAAGTTCACCGTGCTGGGCGCGAAGCCCGTCCCGAAGCCGACGCCCACGCCCGCGCCCAAGCAGGTCAGCAAGGTCCCGTCCGGCGCGCCGCAGACCGGCGGCACGGACGGGCCGGTCGCGGACAACCAGTCCGACCTCGGCCTCCCGCTCGCGGCGGGCGCGATGGGCGTGCTGGCCCTCGGCGGCACCGGGCTCGTGGTGGCGCGTCGTCGCCAGCGTGGCTGACTAGTCTCCTGGGCCTGGCTGCTTTTCCCGCGGCCAGGCCCGGGCGGATCGGGGGAAAGACGATGAGGAAGACACTCGCCGCGGCGTCCGTCGCGCTCGCCGCGCTGCTGGCCAGCTGCTCGGTCGGCGCGACGACCGCCGCACCCGCTTCCAGCGCTCCGCCGGTTTCCTCGATTGCGTCGGCGGCGATGCCGAAATCGGAGCCGGTGTCGCTGGACATCCCGAGCATCGACGCGCATTCCAGTCTCGTGCCGCTCGGCCTCAATCCCGACAATTCGGTACAGGTCCCGCCGGTCAGCAAACCCTTGCAGGCCGGTTGGTACGAAAACGGCCCGACGCCCGGTGAGGTCGGCCCCGCGGTCGTGCTCGGACACGTCGACGGGAACAAGCACAAGGGGATCTTCTACCGGCTCAAGGAAATGAAGCCGGGAGACGACGTCGATATCGCCCGCCGCGACGGCACCACCGCGCACTTCGAGGTGACCAAAGTGGACCAGGTGCCGAAGGACGTCTTCCCGACCGACGCGGTCTACGGGGACACTTCGGACCCGGAACTGCGTTTGATCACCTGCGGCGGCGCGTTCGACCGGGCCGAGCACAGCTATGTGGACAACATCATCGTGTACGCCCATCTGGTGAACGGCGGGCAGTGACCCCGCGCATTGAACAAGACGCCCCCGATTTTGTCGGTGCCCGGTGCGACACTGTGGCGGTTGGCACAATTCTGGGAGGCACGCATGATCACCAGGACAGAACCGTGGCCCGCGGGCACACCGTGCTGGGGCGACTTGATGGTGCCTGACCGCGACAAGGCGGTCACGTTCTACGAGTCGCTGCTCGGCTGGACAGTCGAATCCGGCGGCCCGGAGACCGGCTATTACGGAATGGCGCAGATCGACGGCAAGCCGGTCGCGGGCATCGGGCAGATCCCGCCGGAGCAGGCAGGCATGCCGCCGATGTGGACGACGTACCTGTCAGTGTCCGATGTGGACAAGACGGTAGCCGCGATCGCCGAGGCGGGCGGTCAGGTCATCGCACCGCCGATGGACGTCCTGACCGAAGGCAGGATGGCCATCGCGACCGACCCGACCGGAGCGACGTTCGGCCTGTGGCAGCCAGGCAGGCACTCCGGCACGCAGGCGACGCTGACGCCAGGGGCTCCCGCGTGGAACGAATGCATGACCCGGGATTTCGCCGCGGCCAAGCAGTTCTACGGCGACGTGTTCGGATACGGCTTCGGCGACATGTCCGGGCCAGGCTTCACGTACGCAACGCTGGACGTCGACGGCCGGCCGGTCGGTGGTCTTGGCGAGCTGGCCGCGGACAGCCAGGCATCGCCTGGTTGGGTGACGTACTTCTGGACCGCCGACGCGGACGAGGCCGCAGCGCGGATCCCGGACCTCGGCGGGACGGTGGTGAACCCGCCAACGGACACCCCGCACGGCCGGATGGTGATCGCGGTGGATGACCAAGGGGCGGGGTTTTCGCTGATGGCGCCGAACTCGCAGTCCGGGACCCAGGAGGGGTGGGGGTGACGGTTGGGGCCAAGGTGATGTGAGCCCTCGCCGAGGCTGGTTGGGCGAGTTGGCTGACCGGCGGGGCGGCGGATCGGCGGGCGGCGGACTTTGCGGCGCTGGGCCGTGTCGCCGGACCGCGCGGTGTGGCTGTGCTGCGCTGGGCCGTGTTGTCCGGCGGGCATGGCCGTGTGGCTGTGCGGTGCGCGGCCGTGTTGCCGGGCCGGGCGGTGTGGCTGTGCTGCGCTGGTCCGTGTTGTCCGGCGGGCACGGCCGTGCGGCTGTGTGGTGGCAGGCGTGTTGCCGGACTGGGCAGAGCCGCGTGGCTTGTGCTGCGCTGGGCCGTGTTGTCCGGCGGACAGGGCCGTGTGGCTGTGCGGTGTCAGGCCGTGTTGCCGGACTCGGCGGGGCCTTGTGGCTGTGCGGCGGTAGGCCGTGCTGTCAAGCTGGGCAGGGTCGTGTGGCTGCGCTGAGTTGGGCGAGCCGGTTTGGTGCGGCTTGCGGTTGTCGGGCCGGACTCTGCCCGGTGCCAGCCTGAGCTGAGTTCGGCGGTGTCGGGCTGCGCTGTGCCTATTCGCGGCGGGATCGGTGGCGAGGTCGGCGCGTCCGGTGGAGTCGGCAGCGCGGGCCAGAAGTACATGAGGGGAACCCTGACGGAATCAGATTCCCCCAGGGTTCCCCTCACGACCATCGGCCAGCCAAACCGCACACCGTTGCGGCGGCGGAGCCCACCGGAAAGCTCAACCGCGGCCCACCGCAGACCCGACCGGAGGGATCAGTCCTCCACCCAGTCGAAGGTCTTCGTCACCGCCTTCTTCCAGTTCCGGTATTCCTTCTCCCGCCGCGACTCGTCCATCGACGGGTCCCACTGCTTGTCCTTCGCCCAGTTGGTCCGGATGTCGTCCTCCGACTCCCAGAACCCGACCGCCAGCCCCGCCGCATAAGCCGCACCCAGGGCCGTCGTTTCGTTCACCACCGGGCGGATCACCGGCACGCCCAGGATGTCCGCCTGGAACTGCATCAGCAGTTCGTTCACGACCATCCCGCCGTCGACCTTCAGGGACTTCAGCGGGACACCCGAGTCGGCGTTCATCGCGTCGATCACCTCTCGCGACTGGAACGCCGTCGCCTCCAGGACCGCGCGCGAGATGTGGCCCTTGTTCACGAACCGGGTCAGGCCGACGATCGCGCCGCGGGCGTCGGAGCGCCAGTACGGGGCGAACAGGCCCGAGAACGCGGGCACGAAGTACGCGCCGCCGTTGTCGTCGACCGTTCGGGCGAATTCCTCGATCTGGGCCGCCGACGAGATCAACCCCAGGTTGTCCCGCAGCCACTGCACGAGCGAACCGGTGACCGCGACCGAACCCTCCAGTGCGTACACCGTGTCGTTCGAGCCGATCTTGTAGCAGACCGTCGTGAGCAGGCCGTTTTCCGACAGGACCTTCTCCGTGCCGGTGTTCAGCAGCACGAAGTTGCCGGTGCCGTAGGTGTTCTTGGCCTCGCCCGGCGAAAGGCACGCCTGGCCGAACGTCGCCGCCTGCTGGTCGCCGAGGATGCCCGCGATCGGCACTTCCGCGAGGGCCCCGCGCGGGCGGACCTTGCCGTACACCTCCGACGACGACCGGATCTCCGGCAGCATCGACAGCGGGATCCCCATCTCCGCCGCGATGTCCTCGTCCCACTGCAGGGTGTCGAGGTCCATCAGCAGCGTGCGCGACGCGTTCGTCGGGTCCGTCACGTGCACGCCGCCGTCGGTGCCGCCGGTCATGTTCCACAGCACCCAGGTGTCCATGTTGCCGAACACCAGATCGCCCGCCTCGGCCTTGGCCCGCGCGCCCTCGACGTTGTCGAGGATCCACTTGATCTTCGGGCCGGAGAAGTACGTCGCGAGCGGGAGCCCGGTCTTCTCGCGGTAGCGCTCCTGGCCGCCGCCGAGCGCGCCCAGTTCGCCGGCGATCTTGTCGGTGCGCGTGTCCTGCCAGACAATCGCGTTGTACACCGGCTTCCCGGTCTTGCGGTCCCACACGAGCGCCGTCTCGCGCTGGTTGGTGATGCCCACCGCGGCGATGTCGGTCGGCCGCAGGTCGGCCTTGGCGAGCGCGCCCGCCGCGACCGCCCGGGTGTTTTCCCAGATCTCCTCGGCGTTGTGCTCGACCCAGCCCGCCTTCGGGAAGATCTGCTCGTGCTCGCGCTGGTCGACCGCGACGACACGGCCGGAGTGGTCGAAGATCATGCAACGCGTCGACGTGGTGCCCTGGTCGATCGCGGCGACATACGAAGTCATGGATTCCCTCCGGAAAGCTGGATCAGGTCAGGTTGTGCACGGCCAGGTACACCAGCGCCGCCAGCGCGGCGCCGAGGAGCGGACCGAGGACCGGCACCCACGAGTAGTTCCAGTCCGGGTCGCGCTTGCCCTTGATCGGCAGCAGGAACGCGTACGCGATCCGCGGGCCGAGGTCGCGGGCCGGGTTGATGGCGTAGCCGGTCGGCCCGCCGAGAGAAATACCGATCACCAGCACGACGAACGACACCCCGGCGTAGCCGAGCGCGGTGTTGCCGAAGGTCGGCGTCCCGTCCGACGCGGTCTTGAACGCCGGCGTCAGCAGGATCCAGCCGACCAGCACGAAGGTGCCGATGACCTCGGTCACCAGGTTCCACGCCTTGTTCCGGATCTGCGGGGCGGTGGAGAAAATGCCGAGCGTCTCCTCCGGATTCGGATGGTCGTCGAACTGCAGTTTGTAGGTCAGCCAGCACAGCACGGCGCCGAGAATCGCGCCGAGCATTTCGCCGATCAGGTAGAACGGCACGTCCGCCCACGAAACCTTGCCCGAAATGGCCAGCCCGAGGGTGACCGCCGGGTTCAGGTGCGCGCCGGTCGGCGCGGCGAGGCTGGCGCCGGCGAACACGCCGAAGGCCCACCCGAAGGTGATGAACAGGGTTCCGGCTTGAAAGCCGTTGTTCTTTCGCAGCACGACGTTGGCCACAACGCCGTTGCCCAGCAACAGGAGCACTGCCGTGCCCAACAGTTCCCAGACGATGATCGCACCCGGACTCACGCTCTCCGCACCTCCACACTGGACAGTCTGTGCAGGGCCGATCACGTCCGGCCACAGCCTCGTCGCCGACCCCAGTCCGCGGCACGTTACCGTCGCGTACGCGTGCAATCCATAAGCCGGGCGAACCAATGTGACCATGATCGTCATGGGTTCCGCCACACGTGTCACCTCGGGGTCAGCAGACGATCACGCAAGCGTGCGATGCTGGGGAAGGTGGAGCACGAGGAGGAACGAGTGGTGACGAATCCGCGCAACGGCAGCGACCCGGCCCAGCTGGGTCCGGCGGGCCGGGAGGAATCCTGGCGGCGTTTCGGCGACGAGACCTTCGACCTGGTCGTGATCGGCGGCGGCGTCGTCGGCGCGGGCACCGCGCTCGACGCGGCGACCCGCGGCCTGCGGGTGGCTCTCGTCGAGGCCCGCGACCTGGCGTCCGGCACGTCCAGCCGGTCGAGCAAGCTCTTCCACGGCGGCCTGCGTTATCTCGAACAGCTCGAGTTCGGCCTGGTGCGCGAGGCGCTGCACGAGCGCGAGCTGATGCTGACGAAGATCGCGCCGCACCTGGTCAAGCCGGTGAGCTTCCTGTACCCGCTGACGCACCGGATCTGGGAGCGTCCGTACACCGCCGCCGGGCTGCTGATGTACGACACGATGGGCGGCGCCCGGTCGGTGCCGGGCCAGAAACATCTCACCCGCGCGGGTGCCCTCCGAATGGTCCCCGCGCTCAAGCGGTCGGCGCTGATCGGCGGCATCCGGTACTACGACGCGCAGTCGGACGACGCCCGGCACACGATGACCGTCGCGCGCACCGCCGCGCATTACGGCGCGGTGGTCCGGACCTCCACCCAGGTCGTCGGCTTCCTGCGCGAGGCGGACCGGATTTCCGGCGTGCGCGTGCGCGACGTCGAGGACGGCCGCGAGACCGAGATCCAGGCCGGCGCGGTGGTCAACTGCACCGGCGTGTGGACCGACGAACTGCAGCGGCTGTCCGGCGGCCGCGGCCGGTTCCGCGTGCGCGCCAGCAAGGGCGTGCACATCGTGGTTCCGCGCGACCGGATCGTGTCGGAGTCGGGCATGATCCTGCGCACCGAGAAGTCGGTGCTGTTCGTCATCCCGTGGCGCAACCACTGGATCGTCGGCACCACCGACACCGACTGGAACCTCGACCTGGCGCATCCGGCGGCCACCAAGCACGACATCGACTACCTGCTCGAACACGTGAACTCGGTGCTCGCGACGCCGCTGACGCACGACGACATCGAAGGCGTGTACGCGGGCCTGCGTCCGCTGCTGGCCGGCGAGAGCGAAGAGACGTCGAAGCTGTCGCGCGAGCACGCGGTCGCGCGGGTCGCGCCGGGTCTGGTGGCGATCGCGGGCGGCAAGTACACGACGTACCGGGTGATGGCGGCCGACGCCGTCGACGCCGCGGTGGTCGACCTGCCGGGCCGCCCGCCGTCGTCCATCACCGACAAGGTCCCGCTGCTCGGCGCGGACGGCTACCACGCGCTGGTCAACCAGGCCGATCACCTGGCCGCGGAGCACGGGCTGCACCCGTACCGCGTGCGGCACCTGCTCGACCGCTACGGCTCGCTGGTGCACGAGGTGCTTGCGCTCGCGGCGGACCGGCCGGAGCTGCTCAAGCCGATCGAGTCGGCGCCGGATTACCTGGGCGTGGAGGTCGTGTACGCGGCCAGCCACGAGGGTGCGCTGCACCTGGAGGACGTCCTCGCCCGGCGCACGCGGATCTCCATCGAGTACGCCCACCGCGGCGTCGACTGCGCCGAGCAGGTCGCGCAGCTGGTGGCTGGCGTGCTGGGCTGGTCGGAAGAGGAGACCAAGCGCGAGGTCGAGGTCTACCGGGCGCGGGTCGAGGCGGAGCGGGATTCGCAGCTGCAGCCGACGGACGAGTCGGCGGACGCGTTGCGGGCGGCCGCGCCGGAGGCTCGCGCGGGGCTGATCGAGCCGGTCAGCTGAGCTTTCCTCGTGAGTGCCGGGCAGAACCGGCACTCACGAGGGCTTGAGCACCCAGCGAATGAGCGTTTCCCCGCTGGGCGAGGGCCGGTCTTCGGGCCCGACCCGGCTGAACCCGGCCCGCCGCGCGACGATCTCGGACGCGGTGTTGCTTTCGTCGTGCCGATAAGCGATCTCGTGCAGGCCCAGCCGGGCGAACCCGAACTGGATCGCGGCCGAAAGCCCCACTGCCGCAATGCCTTTGCCTCGTTCGGCCGGATGCGTCCACACCGACGCCTCGGCGGTGCCGAAGTTGAGGTCCAGGTCGCGCAGCCCGACCTCGCCGAGCAGGCGGCCGGTCTCCGGCTCGGCGACGGCCCACGAGCAGCGCTCGTCGCACGCCCACTGAGCGGCGCGCAGCGTCACGTACTCGGTGGCCTCGTCGGGGGTGCGCAACCGGTAGTTCAGCACGTACCGCCGATGCTGCGGGTCCGCGAACGCCTCCATCAGCGCGGGCCGGTCGTCGAGATGCCGGTCCGCGCGCAGCTGGCGCAGGTAGTACGCGCCCGCGTTGATTTCCACGGGTTCCACGACACGAGCCTAGCCGTCCGGAGGCGGGAAATGGCTGCGTGCCGCGTCACGGCCAGGTCACCCGAAGGGGCGGGCAGCCGCGATCAGCGAGGCGGGGACACGACATCGCGCGCTGGCTGGAAGCGTTGCCGCGCAACGGACATGGCAGGTGTCGCGGCAGCGCCGAGGGCGGTCAGCTGGCTTGAGCGGGCGAAGGGATCGCCGGGAACTCCGCGTGCACGGCGGTCCCTTCCCCACGCGCGGATTCGATAGTCAGCGAACCCGCCACCCGTTGCACCCGCTGGCGCATGGCTTCCAGGCCGAAGCCGGTGCCGTCGCCGCGGTCACCGGAGGCGAAACCTCTTCCGTCGTCCCGGACGTCGAGCATGACCAGGTCGCTCGTGTAGGTGAGCGTGATGCCGATCCGGGTGGCATGTGCGTGTTTTTCCGCGTTGGCCAACGCTTCCTGCGCCACCCGGTACAGCGCGACCTCCAGCTCCGGCAACAACGGCTGGGCATCGCCTGCCACATCGGCGGTCACCTTGGCACCGGAAGTGCCGGACACTCGATTTGCCAAGCCTGCCAACGCTTCCGGCAGATGCGAGTCCGCTAATGGTTCCGGTCGCAACGCCTGAACCGCTCGGCGCGCCTCGGTGAGACTGTCCTTCGCCAGCGTGTGCACGTGGTCGAGATGCCGTTGTCGATCCGCTGCTTCGGTGGCACGGTCGGCGGCCTGCAGCTGGGTGACGATGCCGGTCAGTCCCTGGGCGACAGTGTCGTGGATTTCGCGAGCCATGCGCTGTCGCTCGTCGAGCACGCCCGCCTCGCGTGCTTGGGTGAGCAGTTGTGCGTGCAGCGCCGCGTTTTCCGTCAGCGCCGTTTCCAGCCGCGCGTTCGACTGGGCGAGTTTTTCGTTGGTGCGACGGCGTTGTTCGTTCTCCGCGCCGACGAACCACGCCACGTACAGAATCGGCCCGACGATCGACACCGCGGTGATCCATGGCGGCGACGGCTCCCAAATTCCCTTGGCCAGCAACGGAACCACTGCCGTCGCGGCCGCCGCGAAGATGCTCCAGCGGGTCGGGAACAACACGAACGCGATCGGGTAACCGATCGAAGCGAAAGCGGTGAACGGATCCACTCGCGAGGTGAGCACGGTCGCGCCAGCCAGCAGCACGACGAAAAACCCGATGGCCAGCCACGGTTTCCGCGTGCGCCTCGGGAAAACCGGGATCAGCACCAGCAGCCACAGTCCGCTCGCCGCGGTGAGAAGCAGCGTGGTGCGCCATTGCACGGGATCACCGTGTGGCTGACCGGCGGCGATGATCGTGCACACCGCGAGCGCCAGAATCCCGATCCCGGCGAACAGCGGGCCTGCCCATCGCTCGGCCTTCGGATCGACCGAGCCCGGCCGCAGCCCGATCATCGGACTCGGCCGCGTGCGTTCCGGCGGGCTCAGCGCCGCCGCCATCCGCTGAACAGGATCAGCAGCAACGGCAGCGCGAAGACGATCAGCAACCGTCCGCGAGTCACGATGAGCACGACGACCGCCAAGGCGATGGAAAGCGGCACCGAATACCGCCACACGAACGCGCCCAGCTTGCCGTTGCCCGCGGGCACGACCGGTTCCGGCCGGGCCGTGGCCAGCAGCGCGCTCGGCCGCGGCGAGGGCAGGTCGTCGAACAGCGGCACCAGTTCGCTGACCAGCTTGGCTGACGTGACCTTCGCCGAGCGGCTGCCGTACTCGTCGATGTCGAGGCGTCCGGTGCGGACGTGCTCGGAGAGGACATCGAGCGCGTCCTGGCGTTCGGCGTCGCTCAGCCGCAGGTCAGCCATGGTCCGCCTCAGCGGTCCAGCCGGCGCTGCCGCCGGTGCTCGTCGCGCATCGCGCGGAACTCCTCGCGGCGTTCCCGGTGCCGGTCGTGGTGGTGCTGGTCATGGTGCTCGAAACCCTTGCCCCAGAGCGCGCGGCCGACCGCGGTGAGCGCGATCGGCGCGAAGATCACCGGCCATCCCGCGGTGCCGGTGGCGATCAGGGCGATCGCCGCGATCCACACCAGCGGCACCAAGGCGGCGACGGCGCGTTGCCCTGCCGACCACTCCGGCTGTCGCGCGGCCACCTCGCCGGACGCCGCGGGCTGCGGCACGGGCATCGGCGGCGGTGCCGCTGGTTCCGGCGCGGCGGTCGCGCCCGCGCCGAACACCGGATGCGGCACCGGAAGATCGGTGAACAGCTCGCCCAGTTCGCCCCGGGTTTTAGCCGCGGTGATCCGGGCGGATCGTTCGCCGAACTCGTCGATGTCGATCCGTCCCGCACTCATGTGCTCACCGAGCGCATGCAGCGCGGACTCTCGCTCCTGGTCGCTGATCCGCAGCTGCGGAGACGGAACCTCAGTCACGTAGTCGATGGTAGGCCGCGCGAGCGCGCGGCACCCACGACATTCAGTACAACTTCAGTCCTTGAGCTCCAAGAGTTGCGTTCCCTGCGTGACCGCGGAGCCGATCTCGACCGAAAGCCCGGTGACGGTGCCCGCTTTGTGCGCGGTTACCGGGTTTTCCATCTTCATCGCCTCGAGCACCACGATCAGCTCGCCCGCTTCGACGTGCTGGCCTTCCTCGACCGCGATCTTCACGATGGTGCCCTGCATCGGCGCGGTGACCGCGTCGCCACTCACCGCTGCCTTCGCGCCGCCTGCCCGCTTGCGCGGCTTGGCTTTCGTCGCCGCGGGCGCGCCGCCGCCTTCGAGGGCGAACCCGCCCGGCAGCGACACCTCGAGCCGGCGTCCACCGACCTCGACCACGACGTTCTGCCGCGGCGCCTCTTCCTCGGCCTCGACGTCCGGCGCGACGAACGGCTCGATCTGGTTGTCGAACTCGGTCTCGATCCAGCGGGTGTGCACGCTGAAGCCGTTTTCGTCGCCGATGAACGCCGGGTCGTTCACGATCACGCGGTCGAACGGCAGCACCGTGGCCATGCCCTCGACCTCGAACTCGGCCAGCGCGCGGCGGCTGCGCTCAAGCGCGTTCTCCCGGTCCGAACCGGTGACGATGAGCTTGGCGAGCATCGAGTCGAACTGGCCGCCGATCACGCTGCCGGATTCGACGCCGGAATCGACGCGCACGCCCGGACCGGACGGGGCGACGAACTTGGTGACGGTGCCCGGCGCGGGCAGGAAGCCGCGGCCGGCGTCCTCGCCGTTGATGCGGAACTCGATCGAGTGGCCGCGCGGCGTCGGGTCCTCGGTGATCCGCAGCTTTTCGCCGCGGGCGATCCGGAACATCTCGCGGACCAGGTCGATGCCGGTGGTCTCCTCCGAAACCGGGTGCTCGACCTGCAGTCGGGTGTTCACCTCGAGGAAGGAAATGGTGCCGTCGACCGCGACGAGGTATTCGACGGTGCCCGCGCCGTAGTAGCCGGCCTCCTTGCAGATGGCCTTGGCGGACTCGTGGATCCGGGCGCGCTGGTCGTCGGACAGGTACGGCGCGGGGGCCTCTTCCACCAGCTTCTGGTGGCGGCGCTGCAGCGAGCAGTCGCGGGTGCCGACGACGATCGCGTTGCCGTGCTGGTCGGCCAGCACCTGCGCCTCGACGTGCCGCGGCTTGTCCAGGTAGCGCTCCACGAAGCATTCGCCGCGACCGAACGCGGCCACCGCCTCGCGCGTCGCGGACTCGAACAGCTCGGGGATTTCCTCCCGGGTACGGGCGACCTTCAGACCGCGGCCGCCGCCGCCGAACGCCGCCTTGATCGCGACCGGCAGGCCGTGCTCGTCGGCGAACGCGATGATCTCGTCGGCGTCCTTCACCGGCTCCTTGGTGCCGGGCACCAGCGGCGCGCCCGCGCGCATCGCGATGTGCCGCGCGGTCACCTTGTCGCCGAGGTCGCGGATCGACTGCGGGCTCGGCCCGATCCAGGTCAGGCCCGCGTCGAGGACGGCCTGGGCGAACTCGGCGTTCTCGGAAAGGAAGCCGTAACCGGGGTGGACCGAATCGGCGCCGGACCGCTTGGCGGCGTCGAGGATCTTGTCGATCGCGAGGTAGCTCTCGGCCGCGGTGTTCCCGCCGAGGGCGAACGCCTCGTCGGCGAGGCGCACGTGCGGAGCGTCGCGGTCCGGGTCCGCGTACACGGCCACGCTCTGCAGACCGGCGTCCTTCGCGGCCCGGATCACGCGAACCGCGATCTCGCCCCGGTTCGCGACCAGGACCTTGGTCACCGGACCGCCTGTGCTCGCGGTGTCCTGCTCGCTCACCACATACCTCCCGTGCCCCGTCGCCGAGCTGCTGGTCAACCGGGAGTCTACGGACCAGGACCGGGCCTGGATTGAGAGGTGGACCACCCAGTTCGGTCCTGTTTATACCCGTCCGGCCGGGGCCTGATGCCGCAGTTCGGCCGGTAGTTCGGAGTCGAGCACGATGACGTCGTAGGGGTTGACCTGGTGCACGAGCGCCAGGTTTTCGGTGTTGACCAGGATCCACGGCTGGTGCTCGCCGCAGCAGTCGACGAGCCGGTCGAGCGCGGTGAAGGCGACCAGCGCGGTGCGGCCGTCGGGGGTGCGGCGCAGTTCGACGTTGGCTCCGGTCTGGCCGTCGGTGGTCGGGCCGGTGGGGCCGGTGGGCAGGTAAAGGGCCGGGGGCAAATTGGGGTTCGTCACTCCGACAACATAGACGGACACGGTGCGCAAGGTCGCTTACAGTCTCGGATATGCGGACTTGGCCGAAGCGCGTCCCGCGATCCGCGCTGCTCACCGCCGTTCTCGCGGCGGTGGTCACGGCGGCGGCGCTCGTCGTGGTCGTCACGATGCGCCCGAAGCCGGACGGCGCGGAGACCATGGCGCCGAGCGAGCCCGCCGCGGCTCCGGTCGAAGCACCGTCCTCGACCTGCGGAAACGGTCCGTGCAAGCAGCTGGCGGCGGTGAGCGTCGGCGGTACCCCGGTCGTGTTGCAGGCGGATGCTTCGGGCGGATCGGGCCGGGTCCAGGTCGGACAGCAGCCGTTCGAACTGGCGATCACGAACCTGGGCGCGAAGCTGACCGCGACTTCCCTGCGCTGTATCGACGGATCGACCGCCGCGTGCCTGATCCGCGGCGACGCGGCAGGCGGTTCGTACGGTGAATTGCTGACCGAGTCCGGCGGCGTGTGGCGCGACTACGGCAAGCCGTATTTCTCTGACGCCGGCTCGCTGTCGCTCTACGACGTGAGCCAGGACGGCCGGGCGGACGTGATCGTCGTCCGGCACGAATGCCCGAAGGCGGTGTCCGGCACCCCGCGCTGCCAGGCGGCTCCGGTGGTCGCGGAGGTGTACGAACTCGACGGCGAGGTGATGGGCTGCACGAGCACCGTCACCTCGCCGTCGGATTTCCGCGGCTGGCCGGACGTCGAGCTGAAGAAAACCCAGCTGCGGCGCTGTTCCGGCAACTCCTGAGACTCAGGCGGTCGCGGGCCGGGCGGCACCGCCCTCGTCACGGTGGTTCGGGCGAGCGGTCTGGGTGTTGAGGATTTCGTCGTCGAGCAGGCCTTCGCTGCGTGCGACGATCGTCGGGATCACGATCTGGCCCGCGACGTTCGTGGCGGTGCGCATCATGTCCATGATCGGGTTCACCGAGTAGATCAGCGCGATGCCGAGCGCGACCTGCTTGGCGTCGAGTCCGATGAACGCGGTGGTCAGGGTGAGCGCGGTCAGCCAGCCGGTGGTGCCCGCGGTGGCCAGCGCGCCGACCACGGCGACGACCACGATGCCGACGTACTGGCCGAAGCTCAGCGGCACCCCGGCGAGGTTGGCGATGAAGATCGCGCCGATCGCCGGGAACACCGCGGCGCAACCGTCCATTTTGGTCGCGCTGGCGAGCGGGGTGGCGAAGGCGGCGTATCCGGGGTCGACGCCGAGGTTCACCGCGGACTGCCGGGTCAGCGGCAGCGTGGCCGAACTCGACTGCGACGCGAACGCGAACTGGATCGCGGTGCCCGCCTTGGCGAAGAACGTCAGCGGGTTCACTTTCGCGACGAACTGCAGCAGGATCGGGTAGACGACGAACAGGATCAGCAGGCAGCCGACGTACACCGCGATCGTGGTCGACAGCAGCGGACGGAACAGCGCGTCGCCGTAGTTGGAGACGGCGGCGCCGATCAGGCCGATGATGCCGATGGGCGCGAGGCGCACGATCCAGCCGAGGTAGCGCTGGACGATTTCGAAGACGCTCGTGGTGAAGTCGACGAACGGCTTCGCCTTGTCGCCGAGGCTGTAGGCGGCGGCGCCGATCACGACGGCGAGGAACAGCACCTGGAGCGTGCTGCCCTCGGCGAAGGCGGAGAAGAAGTTCTCCGGCAGCAGGCCCTTGATGAAGGCGTCCCAGGAACCCCAGTGGCTCATGCTCTTCGCAGCCTTGTCGGCGTTCTTCGCGGTGGCCGCGACCCCCTCGCCGAGCCCGCCGGAGCCGGGGTTGAACAGCTTGCCGATCGCGATCCCGATCAGCGAGGCGATGAACGACGTGATCGCGAACCACAGCACGGTCTTGCCGCCGAGCCGCGCGGCGGTGCGGCCGCCGCCGAGGCCGCGGAGGCTGTTGATGCCGACCACGATCGCGGTGAAGACCAGCGGGATCACCGCGATCTGCAGCAGGGTCGTGAAGATCGTGCCGATGTGGTCGAGGGTGTCGGTCAGCCAGCCGGCTTCAGTCGTCCGCGCGAGCACGCCGAGTCCGGCGCCCACGACAAGCGAACCGAGCACGGCCGCGGCGAACACGCGCGGCTTTGTGTACGTCCTTGCGAAGGACATGTGCCACCCCAGAGAGGTCGAGAGTTTCCGCTGACCCGGGTGCGGGCCGGAATCGACTTTCCCTGATCACTCGACCGAGTGACACATCGTCCCAATATGTGAACTAGTTCCACATTTCGGTCACGCTGACGCCCACCTCGGCGAGCAGTTGGCGCAGCAGCGGAAGACTGATCCCGATCACACTCGACGGGTCCCCTTCGACCCCCTCGACAAACCACCCGCCGAGCGCGTCGAGCGTGAACGCCCCCGCGACGTGCAGCGGTTCGCCAGTGGCGACGTAGGCGTCGATCTCGGCCTGGCTGGGGTTGGCGAAGTGCACGGTGGTGGAGCGGGTGCCGGAAGCTTCCTTGGTGCGCTGCCCGCCGTCGAGCCGGACCACGGCGTGCCCGGTGAGCAGGACGCCGGAGCCGCCCGCCATCCGAGCCCACCGCTGCTTCGCGAGCTCGGCGGTCGCGGGCTTGCCGACCATCTCGCCGCCGATGGAAAGCATGGAATCACAGGCGACGATCACGGCGTCCGGCTCGGAGACCATCTCGACTACGGCGTTGGCCTTGGCCTTCGCGAGAGCCAGGACGAGTTCGGCGGGTTCGGGATCGGTGAGCGCCGCCGCGACGGCATCCTCGTCGACACCGGACACGACAACGGCCGGGTCGAGACCGGCACTGCGCAGGACGGCGAGGCGGGCGGGGGACTGGGAGGCGAGGACTAGACGCACAGGCGAACGCTACCTCGACGGGGCGGGGTTGGGGGTGTGGCCCAGGGGGCGGTGATTTGGTGCCGCGGGTTTCGTGGCCGGATTCGCGGGGGCGGGCGTCGTGGCACCGGGTCGCGAGCCGGGCGCGAGGTCTGGCATTGAGCCGGGATCCCGGCGGGGCGTGCGCGGGGATGCCGAGCCGGTGGTTGCTGGGCGAGGAACGTGCCTGGCACGCCCGGGCTTTCTGTGCATCGGCAGACCTCGCCGCCGCGGTGGCCGCCGCGCGAGAAATTGCGTCGGGAGCCAACACCGCTGCTGTGGGACGAGAGTCGCGTGGATTGTCTCTCGCCGCCTCCCGGGCCCCGGCTGGAGCGAGCCAGCCGGGGCCCGGGGTCAGCTCGTCATCGCGCTGGTTCTGGGGTCGGGGCGGTCCGCGCGGGGGTGTGCGGCCTAGGGGCCACCCGGCGCAATGCCGCTGCTGACAAAACTCCCAGTATCAGCACCGCGATCGGCAGGATCAGTGTCGCGCGGGCGGCGTCGGTGAGTCCATTGTGGACAACCTCGCTGGCGAGGCGGCCCGCTTGGGCGGCGATGTCCGCCGGGAGGCCCGGGATGGAGGCGGGGCCGCCGGAGGAGCCGAATTCGCCGGTGGACGCCGCGGCGTGGGCGATGCCTTCGGTGAAGGGGGCGCGGTACTGCTCCGGCAGTTTCGCGGCCGCGGTGGCGGCCTCGCTCGTGATCGACGCGCTGATCCTCGCTTGCAGGAGCACGCCGATCGCGGCGCTGCCCAGGACGCCGCCTACCTGGCGGGCGGTGTTGAAGATGCCCGAGGCGGTGCCGGTGAGCCGCGGTTCTACCGACGCCATCGTCAGGTTGCTCATGGGGGAGAAGATGCAGCCGACGCCGAGGCCGCACACCAGCAGGGCCGGGATCAGTGCCCACGGGCTCGTGTCCGGTCGTGCTTGCAGCGCGATGATGCCGACGCCCGCGGCCAGCAGGGCCAGGCCGCCCATCACCAGGTACTTGCCGTTGATTTTGTCCGAAGCGCGGCCGACGAAGGGCGCGATCACGCCGGACAGCAGCGACATCGGGGCGGTGAGCAGGCCTGCCATGGTGGGGGAGAGGCCGAGGACCGTCTGGATGTAGATGATCAGCGGCAGGAACATGCCGGTCATCGTGAAGCCGACCGTGGTCGCGGTGAGCGTGCCCGCGGAGAAGTTGCGGTTCGCGAACACCTGCAGCGGGACCAGCGGTTCGCGGCGGTTGTAGTGCTGCCACAGCACGAAAGCGATCAGCAGGACCACGCCGGCGCCGATGATTTCGAAGACTGTGATGCCGCCGAACACCGTGCCCCAGTCGTACTGCTGTCCATTTTGGACACCGAAGACGACGCAGAACAGTCCGGCCGCGGACAGCAGGATGCCGATCAGGTCGAACGAATGCGAGTGCTTCGGCTGCCAGTCCGGCACCAGCCACAGCGTCAGCGCGATCGCGACGACGCCGATCGGCACGTTCACGTAGAAGATCCACTCCCAGCCGAGGTGCTGCACCAGCACGCCGCCCAGCAGCGGGCCGGTGATCGTGGCCAGGCCGGCGACACCGCCCCACGCGCCCATCGCCGCGCCGCGCTTCGCGGGCGGGAACAGGTGGCTGATGAACGCCAGCGTCTGCGGCGTCATCAGTGCGGCGCCAAGGCCTTGCACGGCACGGGCGGCGATCAGCATCTCGACGTTGCCGGAGAGACCGCACCACAGCGACGAAGCGGTGAACACCACGAGCCCGGCGACGAACACGCGCTTCGGGCCGAAGCGGTCGCCGAGGCGGCTGGTGAACAGCATCGGCACGGCGTAGGTGAGCAGGTAGACGCTGATCACCCACACCACCGAGTTCAGCCCGGCGTCGAGGTGCTGCAGCATGGCGGGCACCGCGATGGACACGATCGTGGTGTCCAGCAGGATCATGAAGAACCCGATGCAGAGCGCGCTGAGCGCGGCCCACGGGTTAACCGGTCTTGCGTTCATGGTTTTCCTTGAGCTTGAGTTTCTTGTCCTGGAAAGGGATCCGGCCGCTGTCGAGGTCCGCGAACAGCTGCTCGATCCACGCGAGCTCGAACTTCCGCTGCGCCGCGCTGAACCGGAAGTCGAGCCAATAGATTTCGGGGGTGCCGTCGGCTTCCAGCCGCTCGAGGATCACCTGGTCAGCGGCCACGCCCGCGCGCAGCCGGGTGATCCGGTGCTCCAGTTCGAGCAGCGCGACGTCGCGTCCGAGGTCGTCGATCACGGCGAGCCCGCTGAGCACGTCGCTGTAGTCCGGCACCACGTCGCCCAGCATTTGCCGGGCGCGTTCCTGGAAGGCGTCTTTGCCCGCGGCCGTCATTGCATACACCGTGCGCTCCGGCCGTTTGCCGTCCCGCTGGGTTTCGACCACATCGACGAACCCGTTGCGCTGCAACCGATCCACGGTGTGGTAGAGCGAACCGGCCTTGAGCTTCACGCGGTTTTCGACGTGCCGTTCCCGCATCAGCTGGGCCATTTCGTACGGGTGCATCGGCCGCTCGTGCAGCAGCTCGAGCACGGCGACGCCCAGTGCCGTGAGCTTGGCCGCGACCATGACGGTTCCTCCAGAAGATCCAATCGAGTGACCCAACGTGGGTTATTCCACGTGGACTATACGGTGTGGAGCAAGCTGCGGTCCAGTGTGATCCGCGCTGGTGAGCAGCTTGTCGCTGACGGTGACGGGTGGTGCGTGATGGGGCGAGCGTAACCGCGACCACCGACAAAAACCGGCGATCGCCTGTTCGACCGCCGTTTTCCGACCCGTCGCGGAACCTGATCGAACGCCGCCGATCCGCGTTCACCGCAGTTGGCAGCACGACCAAAGCGGCGGGCCGCGGCGTCCTCTCCTGACGCCGCGGCCCGCCGCTCCCTGTGTGCTGTTGTGGTTCAGGACATGACCGCACCGCCGTCGACCGCGATGGTCTGACCGGTGATGTTGGCTGCCTTGTTCGAGAGCAGGAACCCGACCGTCTCGGCGATGTCGGCCGGGGTCTGCGGGCGTTTCATCGGGACCATCCGGTCGACGAACCCGGCGAAGAGCTGTTCCGGAGTGGCGCCGGCCGCGGCGGGATCGTTCGCGACCATCTGCTCGGTGGCGCTCCGCCACATGTCAGTCCAGATCAGACCGGGCATGACCGCGTTGGCCCGCAGCCCGGTGGGAGCGCCGGCCCGGGCCACCGCGTGCGTCATTTCGAGGACCGCGGCCTTGGACGCGCCGTAGTCGGCGATCGTCTCCATTCCGAGGCGGGCGCCGATCGAAGCGATGTTGACGATCGCGCCGGGGCGGCCGGCGCGGCGGCGGAGAAGTTCCTGGCACGTCAGGAAAGTCCCGCGAGTGTTGATCGCGAACGTGCGATCCCATTGCCGCACGGTCAGCTCGGTGAACGGGGTCAGCACGCCGCCGACGCCCGCGACGTTGGCCAGCGCGGTGACCTCGCCGAGTTGTTCTTCGGCAAGGGAGAACGCGGCTCGCACCGACGCGTGGTCACTGACGTCGCAAACGGCGTGGGCGACTCTGGCACCGCCGACGGCCAGCTTCGCCGCGGTCTCGGCGAGACGGCCGGAATCGATGTCGGTGAGCAGGACCGCGTGCTCCTCGACCAGCCGGGCGGCGATGGCGGCGCCGAGACCGCCCGCGGCCCCGGTGACCAGTGCGACGCTCACGGCAGGACCTTCTCGATCTCCGGGGCGAGCAGTTCGGCGGCCCGCGCCGCGGTGATGATGTCGGCCGGTTCGAGCGGGATGATCTCCCGCGAGGCGGTGTCCTCGTAGACGTGCTCGCCGATCAGCCTGCAGTTTTCGTCATAGGGCCAGTGGAACGCGAGCGTGCGCTTGAGCAGGTGCATGTCCCCGGGATCGTCCCCGGCCCGCACCGAACCGAAGACGGTGTCGCCGAGCATCGCGCCGGGCACGAACTCGAAGAACTCCAGCTCGCCGGAGAATCCGCGGTCGTTGACCGCGATGTCCTGGTTGCTGACCCACATGACCAGTGCGTTCGCCTCGATCAGAGACTGGTAGAACGCCTTGACCTCGGCCATCCCGTCCAGGATCAGCGAGGTGCCGGACTCGTGGATGCGGTAATGCGGGTGCTCCACGGTCATGGTCGGCGCCAGCAACTCCTCGTAGCGTCCCGACACCTCCAGCAGGGCGTGCAAGCGGTAGTTCTTCAGGATCGCGCGGTGGCGCGGGTTGTCGGTTTCCGCGATCTGCTTCTCCAGGCTTGCGAACATGTTCTGGAAGTCGTGCTCGTAACGGCTCACCGTTGCTCCTCGTCGAGTCGGTTCGGGGTAGCCCCAACCCTGGGCGCGCCGCACGGGAAGGTCCATGACAAGCCTGTCGCCTCCCGTGAACTCATCGGTTAACCTCGCAGGTCACCGTCCCGAGGAGTCGGCGTGGACCTCAACCTGCATCTCGTGCGCTACCTGGTCGCGGTCGTCGACGAGGGGCACTTCGGCCGCGCGGCGGACAAGCTCTACGTCAGCGCCCCGGCGTTGAGCCAGCAGATCCGCAAACTGGAACGCACGCTCGGCGCCGAACTGCTGGACCGTTCCGCCCACCCCGTCCGTCCCACCCCGGTCGGCCGCCGTTTCCTCGACGAGGCACGGCAAGCACTGGCCGCGGCCGACCGTGCCGTCGCCGCCGTCGAGGCCCACCGCCGGGAACTCGCCGCCACGCTGCGGGTCGGCTTCATGAGCGCCTCGGCGGGCCCGCTCGTCCGGAACATCGTCGACACGGCACGGCGCGAGGAGCCCGGACTGTCGATCCGGATGGTGGAGCTGCCGTGGTCGCAGCAGGCCACGACGGTGCGCGACGGTGAAGTCGACGCCGCTTTGGTCCGGCCTCCCATTGCCGACGCTACGGGTCTCCGCCTCGACGTCGTGCACCATGAACCCCGGGTCGTGGCGCTGCCGGTCACCCATCGCCTCGCCTCGAGGGACGCGGTCGAACTCGCCGACCTCGACGGCGAAATCCACCTCACCGACGACGACGCCGACCCCGCCTGGGTGCGCTGGTGGGCCTGCGATCCCCGCCCCAGCGGCATTCCCGTCCGCTACGGCCCGTCGGTCCGCACCATGGACGAGATGCTCGAGGCCGTCGCGGGAGGGCAGGCCATCGTGATCACCGGCAGCTTCGTCGCTGACGGCTATCGCCACCCGCACGTCGCGTTCGTCCCGATCATCGACGCCGAACCTTGCCCGATCTCCCTGTGCACCCGGGCCGCCGACACCTCGCCGCTCGTCGGAGCATTGCGCAATGCAGCACGCGCACTGCGTCCTCCGCAGACGGACGGCGTCGACAACTGACTGGTTGCCCGCAGCGAGAGAGCCGGGCCAGGATCGGCTGATGGGCGAGAACCGGGCAGTGGGATGGGAAGGCTTCTTCAACACCCGAGACCTCGGCGGTCTCCCGACCCGATCCGGCGGCGTCACCCGATCCGCGCGGTTCTATCGGTCCGCCAGCCTCCGGTTTGTCACCGGCACCGGCTGGGCTCAGGCGCGGGAATCCGGCCTCCGCACCATCATCGACCTGCGAAACCCCGCCGAGATCAGCACCTACGCGGTCACCGTGCCAGCCGGGATGACGCGTCTCGAAGTCCCGCTGGACGACGTCGAAGACACCGAGTTCTGGCAATACATCGCCGACGAGCAACTCGACGGCACCCCGCTGTATTACCGCGTTTTCCTTGACCGCAAAGCAGAACGCTGCGCAGCAGTCCTGAAAGCGCTGGCCCGGGCCGAAAGCGGTGTGCTCTTCCATTGCACTTCCGGCCGAGACCGCACCGGCCTCATCTCGCTCCTTCTGCTCGCCCTCGCCGACGTCGACCCGGAAACCATCGCCGCCGATTACGCTCTCTCCACCAAAGCTGTCCTACCGCTGTACCGGGCGCTAGGCGTCGAAGACCAAACCGCGCTGCTCGAAGCAGCTTTGGCCCGCCGTCAAACCACCATCAGGGAAGCCGTCCTGGCCACCCTCGACGGCTTCGATGTCCGTGACTACCTCGTCCGCGCCGGGATGGCCGCGGACGAGGTAGACCGGCTCAGTCGGTGACCTGGTGCAGCTTCCGGGCCCGGCGGCTGCCCAGCGAATACCACCCGGCGATCCCGGTGCCGACGGTGAGCGCGGCCGCGCTGATGCCCAGCGACCAATGCACCCCGACCGCGGAACCGAGCAGCCCCACGGTGAATCCGCTGCCCGCGCGGAGACCGTTGGCGGACACGCTGTACACGCCGATCACCCGGCCGCGTTCCTCCGGTTTCGCCAGCAACTGCACGACGGTCTGGCCGATCGACATCGACGCCAGGTTCGCCACGCCGCCGATCACCAGCAGTGCCACCGCGATCGGATAGCTGGCGGTCATCGCGAAGAACAGGCTCGAGAGCCCGTAGATCGCCGTGCTGATCACCGCCGCGGGCACGTTCGGTTTGATCTTTCCGGTCGCTTCCAGCAGGATCCCGCCGATCACGCCGCCCGCGCCGTTGGCGAACAGCAGCACGCCGTACGCGGTTCCGGCGCTGCCCGCGCCGAGGTCCTGCGCGAAGATCGGCATCGAACTCTGCATCGAGGCTCCGACGAAGAACGCGCCGAGCCCGGCGAGGATGATCATCCCGACCATCGTCGGATTCCCGCTGATTTCCTTGAGGATCCGCACCGAATCCATCAGCCCGACCCGTGGCCGACGGATGATTCCGCCGTCTCGCGTGTGTCCGGTGAACTTGGTGCGGAACAGGAACACGGTCAGCGGCAGGTAGAACGCGACGTTCACGAAAATGCCCGCCACCGGACCGAGCCCGAGCAGCAGCGCCGAACCGACGACCGGGCCGAAGAGGATGCCCAGGCTGCGGAAGGTGGCGTTGAGCCGGACCGCGCTCGGCAATTCGGCGGGGCCGACGAAATCGTGCAGCATCAACTGCTCGCCCGGACCCCAGATCGCGCCCGCGCAGCCGTGCAAAATCAGCAGTACGCAGGCACTCCACACCTCGAGCGTGTCGGTGAGGATCAGCACGCCCCACGCCGCGGACACCGCCATGAACAGCACCTGCGCGGCCTGGATGATCCGGCGGCAGTCGTGCCGGTCGGCCAGTCCGCCGAAGTACACCGAGAACAGCAGGAACGGCACCCAGTGGCTGATCACCTCGAACCCGGTCAGCGCGGGCGACTGGAATTTCTCCCACAGCACCCAGTACGTGATGACGTGCTCGATGTTGTCGGCCATCATCGCCAGGCCGGTGCCGATCAGATACGGACGGCAGTCCTTGTTGTACAGCGCCGCGAATTTGCGCGGGGCTGCGGCGGCGACCCCGGATTCGGGTTGGTGCGTCGGCACCCCGCACGCGGAACACATGACTGAGAACCCCCTAGTGAGCTGGTGCTCGTAACGCTAGACGAGACGTTGCGTCTTGGCTAGACTTCGGCACGTGGGCGACGTCACTCAGCCCGGCGAGCGCCGGCATCACGGGAATCGGTACGGGCGCAGCGAGAACGCGCGCCGCGCGGTTCTGCACGCGGTCGACGATCTGCTGGTGGAGGTCGGGTTCGCCCGGCTCACCATGGAGGGCATCGCGGCACGGGCTGGGGTCGGGAAGCAGACCGTCTACCGCTGGTGGCCGTCCAAAGTGGACATTCTGCTCGAGGCGCTCGGCGACGACCTCGTCGAGGAACTCTCCCCGCCCGATTCCGGCGAGCTGCGCAAGGACCTCCGCGCGCACCTCGCCGCGATCGCGTCCTTCCTGACCACCGCCGACGCCGGAGCGGTGTTACGCACGCTGCTCGGCCAGGCCCAGCACGACCCGGACCTGGCGCGGCATCTGCGCGAGGTGCACCTCCGTGCCCAGCATGCGCGCGACCGGTTGCCGCTCGAACGTGCCGTCGCGCGCGGCGAGTTGTCGTCAGAGGTCGACCTGGACAGCGCGGTCGAGCACCTCGTCGGGCCGATCCACTACCGCGTGCTGGTCACCGGCGCGCCGGTGCCGCCGGAGTTCACGAATGGCCTGGTCGAGCGATTCCTCCGGGAGCATCCGCCCGGGTAGGCTCCTGCAGACATGGGAACGGTCTTGTGGCTGGTCGGGCTGGCTGTCGCCGCCGCGGTCGTGGCCGGGATCGCCTGGGTTTTCCGGGACCGGGCCGGCGGGCTCGACCAGCGATTGCGGGCGGCTGAACAGGCCTCGCGGTGGCGATTCCTGCAGCAGCAGTGGGAATCGGAACCGATGGCGCGGCTCGCGACCGTCCAGCAGGTGCACGCGCTCACCCAGAACGGCGGCTGCCAGGTCCGGATCGTCTGGACGGACAGCTACCACGCCGAGGACGTCGAGATCGAGCACGATCAGGCCGACGCGGGCGATTACCTGCTGCTCCGGGGCGTCGGACCGCTCGGATCGATCACCCGGGAAGAGCTGCTGGCGCATGCGGGTGCCGATGCGCCGGATTGGGCTCAGCGCGGGCGTTGATTCACCAGCCGCTGATCCGCTGCCAGGTGTCGACGAGGCGGCCGTTCTCCAGGATTCGGTAGCCGCTGTGCTGTGCGGCGGTGGCACAGGCGTGGTTCGGCAGGATGCGCAGGCGGGTGCCGATCGGCAGGTCAGGCAGCGGATGTCCCTCGCGGGCGGTGAGGATTCCGTGTTCCTGGCTCGCGCCGGTCACCACGAGACCCGGCACCAGGGCGCCGTCGAGGTCGGCGACCAGGCCGTATCCCTGGTCGACGGCTTGGTTCGCGGTGCCTCGGTCGCGCGACAACGCCATCCAGCCGCCGTCCGTGAGGATCCAGCCGTGCTCGGGGCGGTGTCCGATCACGGTGACAACTACGGACAGCGCAAGGTCTTCGGTGCGGCATACGCCCAGCCCGACCATCACCAAGTCGAAGAAGACGTAGTTGCCAGCGCGGACTTCGGTGACGCCGGTGAGGTCGTCGGCTGCGTGTGCGGTGGGAGTCGAGCCGACGCTGACTGTGCCTGCGTACAGGCCTTCGTCGCGAAGGCGTTGTGCTGCAGCGACAGCGACCTCACGTTCGTGTGCGGCGGCTTCGCGTTGCGCTGCAGGGGTTGTCGCGAAGTAGGACTCGCCAGCGTGTACGAGGACACCGTCGAGACAGTCGTGCAGCTGTCGTCCGATGGTGAGCAACGCGGGGTCTTCGGGAAGTACGCCGCCACGGTGACCGTCGCAGTCGACCTCGATCAGCGACGGAATCCGTACGCCGGCTTTGCGCGCCGCAGCGCTTATCGCAGAGGCTTGCGCGACACTGTCCAGCAGCACGCGCACGGTGATTCCCCGTCGCAGCAACGTAAGCACGCGCGGGAGCTTGTGCGGATCGATGCCGACGGCGTACGTGATGTCGGTGTAGCCGCCGTCGGCGAAGGCTTCTGCCTCGGCCAGCGTCGACGCTGTGATCGGACCTGGCTTTCCACCGTGCATCAACGCGGTCGCGGGTAATGCCTTCGCCGTTTTCGTATGGGGGCGCAGGGAAACGCCGAGTGCGCGCATCCGCTGAGCGAGCCGTTCGGCGTTCCGCCGCGCGCGCGAAAGCTCGACGACGGCAAACGGAGTGTCCGGGTCAGCCAGGGTTTCCTCAGACGGCGGCAATTGCCTGCACCTCGACCTTCGCTCCAAAGTGGAGGGTGCTGGACCCGGCGACCGCGCGCGCCGGGCGGTGGTCGCCAATCCAGGCACGGTAAATCCGGTCGAACTCCGGCCAGCCGCCCATGTCGGTCACGTAGACGGTGACCGACAACAGCCGATCGCGGCTCGTGCCCGCGGTGGCGAGGCACGCGTCGAGGTTGGCCAGAACTTGCTTGACCTGTACGGAAAACGGCTCGTCCACCAGCCGGGTCCCGTCGCTGGTGATGGGCAGTTGCCCGGAGACGAACAGCATCCCGCCGTACTGCGCGGTGTGCGAGTAATACCCGCCGGGCGCGGACAGTTCAGGGCTGTCGCGCAGGACGATTTCGGTCATCGACGTGCTCATTTCGCGTAGTTGTAGACAGTCGCCCGGGATACGCCGAGCAGGTCGGCGATGATCTGGGCGGCGTCGCGGGATTCGAAGTACCCCTCGTCGCGCAGCCGGCGGACCAGGTCGCGTTTGGCTTCGCGGGAAAGGGAACGCGGGCTGCCGCCTGCCGCACGTTCGATCCTTTCCCGCAGTTCACGCGACGTACGGGAACGCAGGTCTTCGACGACCCCGGGCTGCGCAGCGTCAGTGGCGACCAGGCTGGTCAGCGTGTGCGTGAGCGGCGAAAGCACCGAGACGTCGAGGTTCAGGCACAGCGCAGCGACGTACTCGCCGTCGGCGTTCTTGATGCCGATCGACGTGCTCTTGACCGGCCGTCCGTCCGGGAACTGGTTCGCGTAGTTCTGCAGGACGCTCGGGTAGTCCGGGTCGCTGATCCGCCGCAACCCCAGTTCGGTGGCCGGATCGCCGACCTCGCGGCCGGACAGGTTGTTCTCGATCGCGCGGATCGCGTGGTCCGGATCCCGCAGGTCGTGCAGCACGACCTCGCACAGACCGGGGAACATCCGGCCGATCGCGACGGCGATCTTCTCGGTTTCCCGGATGAGGTGCTCGTCCACGCCACCGCCTTTGACTCATTGTCCAACTTTAGAAAATGAGTCTAGCAGGTGGGCAAAAAGGTGATCCCGGCTCTCGAACCGGGATCAACAGGGGACTTCAGCGAGGCAACGACGAGGCGCGCCAGGCCCCGTCACCAGCGGCGATCGGCGCGTGCACCGCGGCCGCCCGGTCGCCCCACCACGACGTGCGACGCCGTGGCGGAGCGGGTGCCGACGCGGCCGCGGCAGTGGCGACCACCGCGGTGAGCGCGGCGAGTTCGGCGTCGTCCGGGTTGCCGCGGACTACGCGGAGCAGGGGAGTGTCCGTCATCGCGGCCTCACAGGGGGATGTTGCCGTGCTTCTTGGGCGGCAGCGATTCGCGCTTGGTGCGTAGCAGGCTCAGCGCCTTGGCGACGTGGCCGCGGGTGTGCGCGGGCACGATCACCGAGTCGACGTAGCCGCGTTCGGCCGCCGCGTACGGGTTGAGCAGCGTGTCCTCGTACTCCTGGATCAGGTCCGCGCGCAACGCGTCAACATCGCGACCCTCCGCTGCCGCGTTGGCCAGCGTCTTGCGGTGCACGATGTTCGCCGCGCCCTGCGCGCCCATCACCGCGACCTGCGCGGTGGGCCAGGCCAGGTTGACGTCCGCGCCGAGGTGCTTGGAGCCCATCACGTCGTACGCGCCGCCGTACGCCTTGCGCGTGATCACCGTGATCAGCGGGACAGTCGCCTCCGCGTACGCGTAGATCAGCTTCGCGCCGCGGCGGATGATGCCGTTCCACTCCTGGTCGGTGCCGGGAAGGAAGCCGGGAACGTCCACAAAGGTCAGCACCGGGATGTTGAACGCGTCGCAGGTCCGCACGAACCGGGCGGCCTTCTCGGACGCGTCGATGTCGAGGCAGCCGGCGAACTGCGTCGGCTGGTTCGCCACGACGCCGACGCTCTGCCCGTCGACCCGGCCGAAGCCGACCAGGATGTTGGGCGCGAACAGCTCGTGCACCTCGAGGAATTCGCCGTCGTCGAGCACGCGGGTGACGACCTCGTGCATGTCGTACGGCGTGTTCGGCGAGTCCGGGATGAGCGTGTCGAGCTCGCGGTCGGTGTCGGTGACGTTCTCGAAGAAGCCGGCGGGCGGCTGGTTCGCGTCGAACTCCGGCGGCTCGGACAGGTTGTTCTGCGGCAGGTAGGAGAGCAGTTCCTTGACGTAGGCGATGGCGTCCTCGTCGTCGGAACCGAGGTAGTGCGCGACGCCCGACTTGGTGTTGTGCGTGCGCCCACCGCCGAGTTCCTCGAAGGTGACGTCCTCGCCGGTCACCGTCTTCACGACGTCCGGTCCGGTGATGAACATCTGCGACGTCTCGTCCACCATCACGACGAAGTCGGTGAGCGCGGGGGAGTAGACGTGCCCGCCCGCGTTCGCGCCCATGATCAGCGAGATCTGCGGGATCACGCCGGAGGCCATGGTGTTGCGGCGGAAGATCTCGCCGTACAGGCCGAGCGAGACGACGCCCTCCTGGATCCGCGCGCCGCCGCCCTCGTTGATGCCGATGATCGGGCGGCCGGTCTTGATCGCCAGGTCCATCACCTTGACGATCTTCTCGCCGTAGACCTCGCCGAGCGCGCCGCCGAACACCGTCACGTCCTGGCTGAACACGCACACCGGACGTCCGTCGACGGTGCCGTAGCCGGTGACGACGCCGTCGCCGTACGGGCGGTTCTTCTCCAGCCCGAAGTTCGTGGAGCGGTGCCGCGCCAGCTCGTCCAGCTCGACGAACGAGCCCTCGTCGAGCAGCAGATCGATCCGCTCGCGGGCGGTTTTCTTGCCCTTGGCGTGCTGTTTCTCGATCGCGCGCGCCGAACCGGCGTGCACGGCCTCGTCGTAGCGGCGGTAGAGATCCGCGAGCTTGCCGGCCGTCGTGTGGATGTCCGGTTCTCCCTCGGGCGGCGTCCCGAGCGGCTGCGTCGCACTGCTCATGTGGCGGAGCTTAGCTACTGCGCGGTTGCCGCGCGTGTGGCGTAGGACTCCCTCCGCGCGGTGTCGCAGACGAGCACGCGGCCGTCGAGCGTGCCGACGACGAGCCGGTCCGGGGCTCGGACGCTCAGCGAGAGCGGGACGACGGGATGGCCGTTGACCTGCAGGTGTTGCCGTCCGAGTTCGCGGCCGTCGGTGGCGTCGAGCGCGACGATCTCGCCGGAGTTGTCGGCGACGTAGACGGTGTACCCGATGGTGTCCATCGCGGTGACCTGGTGGTCGCCGGTGTGCACCCACTCGGCTTTTCCGCCGGGATAGGAGCGGCGGACGACGCAGGAGTTGCCCGGCAGGAGTCCGGCGCCGTGGTGGATCGCGGTCGCGTGGACGAGCGAGCCGTCGACGAACACTCCGGGGCCGCCGAAGAGGTGCCTGCCTTGGGCCGCGTCCCATTCGAGGGGAAACAAGCGCTCGGTTCGCCGCCGCCGGGGATTGAAGGCGACGACCCATTTGTCCTCGTGCGCTCGCGGGCCCATGCCTTGCAGGAACAGCAGCGCGGGTGCGCGGCGGATGTCGAAGAAGTGGTTGATCAGGTCGTAGCCACCGAGGTCGACGCGGCTTTCCGACGGCAGCACCTCAGTCGGCCCGGAACGCGGACGGATGGCGAGCCGCCCGGTTTCGTCGGTGCTGAGCACGGCGGGGTGGTCGAAGGTCCGGAGCGCTTCGGAGTATCCGTCGGCGAGCTGGACGCGTTCGATGGTCGAGCCGGAGCGGGTCCAGCCCGCCCACGAGTTGGTGAAGACGTCGGTGCTCTCGTCGGGGTCGACGTAAAGCTGGCAGCCGACGCCCGACGTGGGCACGGACCATTCGCGTTCGCCGGTGGCCGACCAGCACTCCACGGCGACGTGTTCAAGGCTGGCGAGAATCCGTCCGTCGTTCAGTGCGGCGACTGCCCACACCTGTCGTCGGTGGTTTCCGCCGGCAACCGCGGCGAGCGGTTCGGCGGGTTCGGTCGCGGGCCCGTCGACCTCCAGCGAACGGGCCTCCACGGCTCGCCAGTCCGGCACGGCGATGGCAACGGCCATTGTGGAGAAGCCGCGCTCTTCTTCCTCGTTCTCGTCGAACACGGACACTTTCGCTTCGAGAGTCTGGTGATCGCGCCAGCGAAGTTCAGTGACCTCACGGCGTTCGCGCAGCAAGGAGGTCGCGCGGCCGGTTTCGAGGTCGAGGACCGTCAGCTCGCCTTCGTAGAAATAGCCGCCGTCGTACGACCCGGAACCGATGGCCAGGATCGGCAGCTCCGGATGGAACGCCAAAGCGTTGACCGGCCAATGCAGGCGCACGAGGTGAACGCATTCGAGCGTGTCGGCGCGATAGACCCCGACGCGGTTCCAGGCGGTCGGCTCGGACGAATCCGACACGCTGTGCCCGGCCCACAGCGGACGTCCCAGCGAACCCCCGACGGCCACATAGCCCGTACGGGAATCGGTCTCGGTCAGCCGCACCTCGCCGACTTCGGCGAATCGGCCGCCGCCGAGAACCTGCTGGACGGTCAGCATTTCGGAGTCGGTCACCAGCGAAGCCTATGCCGGGCGTCAGTTGAATTTTCGGCGTCGAGCCGACCACTGCGGCCGCTGCCGGGCCTAGGGTGGGCAACGTGCTGCTCGCCGACGCCTCGGTCCGCTCGCTCGGGCCTGCCGACCTGTCCGCTTGCCTCGACCTCGGAACCGATCGCGGGTGGCCGCGCGAGGAACGGAAATGGGCGATGCTGCTGGACGTCGGCCGCGGATTCGGCATTGACGCCCCGGATGGCGGTCTCGCCGCGGCGGCGGTGCTGACCCGGACCGGGCCGACCGCGTCAGTGTCGATGGTGGTTGTGGCGGAGCGATTCGCGCGGCAAGGACTCGGTCGTCGGGTGATGGCGGAGGCGCTCGACGCGGCCGGTGACGCGGTAGTGTCCTTGCACACCACGGAAAACGCGCGTCCGCTGTACGAATCGATGGGCTTCGTGTTCGACGGCGGCTGCAATGACCATCGCGGCCGCTTCGCTGACGACGGCGGTCCGACGTCGCGGCCGATCGGTCCGGCGGACGTGGTGCGAGTGTACGAATTGGACAGTGCGTCCCAAGGCTTCGCGCGGCGGGAGTTGTTGAATCGCATGCTGTTCGAGGCCGAGCACGTCCACGTGACCGACGACGGTTACGCGCTCGGCACCGCGCAAGGCGGGGTGCTGGTGATCGGTCCGGTGGTGGCCGCGGACGAGGACCAGGCTCGTGCGCTGATCCGCGGCATCGCCCGCCTCGCGTCGGGTGATCTCCGGCTGGCGGTGGACCATCGGTTTCCGGAGCTGTCGGCGTGGTGCGAGGCGCGCGGGCTGGCGGTGCACGGCCCCGCGCCACGGCTGGTGCTCCACGGAAAAGCGCTGCCGGGACCGGCCGAGGTGCGGTTTTCGCCGTACAACACCGCGCTCGGCTAGCTGTACCGCTTCCGAACCTCGGCCTTCCGCTCGGCCGACCACGGCTCCAGGTCCACCTTGAACGTCCCGGCGAACAACGCGTTCAGCTGCTCATGCCGTGCGGTCAGCAGATCCGGCAGTTGTTCCTTCAGCTCCGCCGGAACGGTCTGGGCCAGCTCCACCCGCACCCCGTCCAGCGGGTCCGCCGTGACTTCCCACCGGACCTCCCCGGCCGGTTTCCCGTCGTGCAGCCACGTGTAGGCCAGCACCTCCGGCGACCGCGACTCCAGCACCTCCGCCCCGGTTTCCGGCTGGGGCAGCCGCTTCCAGACGTCCTCGGCGGGCGGCCAGACCAGGTCCCGGCGGAACCGAATCGTCCCGCCGTCCAGGACTTCGCCGTCCTCCAGGCCGAATTCCTCGAGGTAGTGCACCATCCGCGCGTGCCAGTCGGTCGGCATCTCCGGCGTCCGGTCGTCCAGCGTGGCTTCGAGGGAATCGAGGCAAGCGACCCAGCCGGTGACGTGCCGTCCCGCGCCGAGCAGGGCGATGTCGGGTTCGCCGCGGTTGAAGACGTGGGTGAAGGCGAGCTTGCTGCCCGTGCCGTCGGCCGAAACCTCGATCCGGATCAGGTCCGAGTTCCAGGTGAACTCGAAGACCTCCGGCGGCTGGTAGCCGACGATCTCGCCCTCGCTGACGTCCCCGGTTTCGGTGAAGGTGAACGTGATTTTCCCGCCCGGCGCCGGGGCGTCCGGCAGCGTGACCGCGGCGGGGAACCAGTGCGCCAGCTCTTCCGGCGAGGTGACCGCGCGCCACACCTTCTCCGGCGGATGCGCCAGGGTCCGTTCGAGGGTGACGCTCGGTCGTCCGCCAGGAGTGGTTCGCAGGATCGCCATGCCCGTATATAACCATGGAGGTATATACGGGTCAAGCGGTCAGATGCACGCCGTACCCGGTCTGACCTGGGGCGACTTCGGGAAGCAGGACGAGCCGCCGGTCGTAGTCGCCGCCGTCCTGCGTGCGGTACGGCAGCGGATCGGTCGTTTCCAGGGAGTGCAAACGTTTGCGCAGCTGCTCGACGACGCAGTCGAACTTCTCCGGCGTCATCCGGTTCGTGCCGGTCACCTTGAGCGGCGGCAGGACCGTCATGCCGGTGTAGAAGAGCGTGGCGTGCTGGACGTTGAACAGCAGATCATCCAGCGAACCGTGCGCGCCGCGCGGGCCGAGGCTGTCCTCGTGCGCGCCGGCGGTGACGATGACCATCGCGCGTTTCCCGGCCAGGACGCCATTGCCGTAGCGCAGGGTGTGGCCGGTTTCGTCGCGGTAGTCGTAGCCGTATCCCTGCACGAAAACGCGGTCGAACCAGCCCTTCAGGATGGCCGGGGTGTCCGCCCACCAGAGCGGGAACTGGACGACGACCGTGTCCGCCCAGTCGAGTTTTTCGTGCTCGATCCGGACGTCCTCGGGCACGGTCGCGATCTCGTCGACGATCGGGTTCCAGCGCATCGCGTAGAGGTCGGATTCGCGCACATCATGGCCGAGATCGCGCAGGGTCGTGACGCCCTCGTCGCGAAGCGCGCCGTTGAGCGAGGCGGGGTCGGGGTGGGCGTAGATCCACAAGACGTTCATGAGGCCAGGGTGCAACCGGCGAAACGCCCAAAACAGTGGCCCGATGGCCACCTTGTGCAAGAATCGGGCCATGGCTGTTTTTCGGCATCCGGAGCGGCACAAGGTCGCCGTGCTGGTGCGGCACGGCATGCTCGTGATGGAACTCGGCATCGTCCACCGGCTGTTCGGCCAGGCCAGATCCGCGGACGGCGAGCGGTTGTACGAGGTCGTCACCTGCACGCCGGAGCCCGGCGACATCCGCACCGATTCGGACTTCACCATCCCGGTCGCGCAGGGCCCGGAGGCCGTGGCCGAGGCGGACACGGTGATCGTTCCCGCGTCGTCGCTCGAGTACGAGCCCACCGGACGGCAGCTGACTCCGCAGCTCAAGCACGCGATGAGCCTGGTGTGCCCGGACAGCCGGATCGCCTCGATCTGCACCGGCGCGTACGTGCTCGCCGCGATGGGCCTGCTCGACGGCCGTCGCGCGACCACGCACTGGCGTTCGGCGTGCGAGTTCCAGCTCGAATACCCGCGCGTGCAGCTCGACCCGGACGTGCTCTACACCGAGGACGGCAACGTCTTCACCTCGGCGGGCGTCGCGTCCGGCATCGATCTCTGCCTGCACCTGATCCGGCGCGATTTCGGCGCGGCAGTCGCCAACGAGGTCGCTCGCGGCACGGTCGTTTCGCCGCATCGCGAGGGCGGGCAGGCCCAGTTCATCCGCCGTCCGGTGCCGGAGCCGCGGTCGTCGTCCACCTCGGCCGCGCGGGCATGGGCGCTGGAGCATCTCGACCAGCCGATCACGCTGCGCGACCTCGCGGTGCGCGAGTCGATGAGCACGCGGACGTTCACCCGGCGGTTCCGGGACGAGGTCGGGATGTCCGCGCTGCAGTGGCTGACCCAGCAGCGGGTGGAGCGCGCGCGGCAGTTGCTGGAGGAGTCGGAGCTGCCGGTCGACCGGGTCGCCGCGGCGTGCGGATTCGGGACGGCGGCGTCGCTGCGCCAGCACCTGCAGGCCGCGCTCGGGGTGTCGCCGAGCGCGTACCGGACCACCTTCCGGCGTCCGGCCTGAACGCGGCGGTCCGTGGCAGCGCTGTTCGCGGGCTGCCACGGACCGACCCCCAGCGGCACTCATCCTTGCGAGCGGACCAGGGTGTTCGGTACCCCGGTGACCAGGTCTTACAGAATCTGACACGCGTCAGGAGACGACCGTCACCAGTACGTACACCGGACGGCGGGTGGAGAAGAACTCCTTGCCGTTCGCGTCGACCATCTTCCAGCCGATCCAGCAGCGCCCCGGCGCGGGCGAAGCGGTCAGCGGAACGCTCACCATCACGTGATCGCCCGGCGGGGTGTCGCCGACGAGCACCCGGTCCGGGGTGCGGCAGCTTCCCGGGCTCGGCGGCAGGTCCATCCGCTGCAGGTAGCGCTGATGCCAGGCGACCGATCCGGTGTTCTGCAGCTCCCACACCTTCTGGACGGTCTCGCCGACGTGGATCACGGTGCCGTCGGGCACGGTCACGTCGCCGACGAACTTCGAGTTGTCGCCGGCGACGCGCGCACCGACGTCGACCAGGCTGCCGCTCTTCAGCTTCGGCACCACGATCGCGCCGACCGCGGCGACGAGCACCACGACGGACGCGACCGCGGCCAGCGCGTACTTACGACGCCGCCGGGGCTTCTCCGGGACGGCTGGTTCCGCGCTGATCAGCACTGGCTCCGCCGCCGTTTTGACGATGTCGGCCTCGGTCGCTTCGACGACGGGAACCGCGGGCTCCGGAGGGACGCCCTTCAGCTCTTCCCAGCGTCGCCGCCACTGTTGTTCGTCCGCGTCGCACGCCCGGACGAACTCGCGCGTGGTGTCCCACGACGGGAACCGGGTGCCGCGGACCGCCTCGTGCAGCGTGGTGTGCGAGATCCGCCCGGAGCGGTCGGCCATCTTGCGGAACGACGGATTCCCGGCCCGCGCGCGCAGTGCGGCCAGTTCCGCGGAGAGCACCTCGGCGGCAGATTGCCCGTCGCCCATCGCTCTCCCTGGTTGTCAGATCCGCTGGTCGGACCAGTCTGACATTCCAGTTCGGCACAGCGGGGCGCACCCCGGCCGCGGCCACGGCGAGGCGGCCGCGACCGGTGCGCGTCACTGCCAGGCGTCGGTGATCGGCGTCTCGCCAGCCGCGTTGCCGAGGCCGGGGAGACCGTTGGCGGCCTCCATGGTGCGCAGGACGGTGTAGTGGTTGATCGTCTCCGCGTAGTCGCCCTGTTTCACGTGCGCGCCGGTGAACGACGTGTAGATCTGGTTGGTCGAGGTGCCTTCGTCCTCGTCGAACGTCACGATCAGCAGGCTGTTGTGCGTCTTGGCCCACTGTGCGTAGCCGTCGAGGTTGTTCTTCAGCCAGGTGTCTCCGGTGCCGACCGAGCAGTCGTGCATGTCGTTGCACATGTTCGGGGTCACGAACGCGACGCTGGGCAGCTGCGAGTAGTCCGTCGGGAACCGGGAGTAGCGCAGGTTGCTCGACGCGGGCACGTTCGAGAAGTCGACCCAGCTGTTGTGCTTGCGCCGGTACTCGCCGGAGGAGCAGCCGGTGTAGCCGTCGGACGGCATGGACTCCGAGTAGCCGGTGAAGGTCTTCCCCGCGCCGGCGAGCTGCGATCCGAGGTTGTCCTTCGCGCCGAGGTTTTGCGGGCAGCTGTCGTCGGTGACGCCCTGGGTGTCGCCTGAGAACAGTGCGACGTAGTTCGGCTGGCTCGGGTGCGTGATCGCGTGGGAGTCGGTGAAGTTCGCGCCCTGCGCGGCGAGCGAGGCGAAGTAGGGCGCGGTGGTCGAGTCGATCGACGTCGACGATTCGTTCTCGAACATGACGAGCACGATGTGGTCGAAGGTGGGCACGGACGCCGCTGCTGAGGCGGGTTGGGCGGCGGTCGCCGCACCGAGAATCGCCGTCGCGACGGCTGCCACGATCCGCTTGCGGAACACAGGTCCTCCAAGATCGGTCGGGAAATGCGCTCAGGTGGGAGCGGCATAGACCGTGCCACGGCGAAGGCGTCCCGGAGAGCGATCGGTGGGTGAATAACTGGCGACCACTCGTCCGGGGCACGACTTTCGGCGGGTCAGCGCGCGAGCAGGTCCCGCAGCGATTTCGTAACGCCGGCAGGGGAAGTCTCGGCCATGAAATGTCCACTGTGCACGGTTTCGTGCACAAGGTCCGGTGCCCACGCGCGCCAGAGCGCGGTCGCGTCGAAGCCCAGCGCGTCGCCCCAGCCCTGCTGTAGCACCGTAGTCGGCATCTTCAGCTGGTTGCCCGCGTCGCGGTCGGCGCGGTCGTGGTCGATGTCGATGCCCGCGGAGGCGCGGTAGTCGGCGACGATCGACGGGACGGCGTTGCGGCTCGCTTCGAGGTACCGGGCGCGGATGTCGGCCGGGATGGACTCCGGGTCGGCGCCCCACTGGTCGAGGAAGTAGCTGAAGAACGCGTCCGGCGCGCCGCTGATCAGCTGCTCGGGCAGGCCGGGCGGCTGCGCCATCAGGTAGAGGTGGAAGGCGACGGACGCGCTGACGCCGTGCAGCACCTCCCACATGTCCAGCGTCGGCAGCACGTCGAGGATGGCCAGGTGGGACACGTGGTCCGGGTGGTCGAGGCCGGCGCGGATGGCGACGAGCGCGCCGCGGTCGTGCCCGGCGAGCGCGAACTTTTCGTGGCCGAAGGCGCGCGCGAGGGCGACGACGTCGGCGGCCATCGTGCGCTTCGAGTAGGTCTCGCCGTCGTCGGCTGGCTTGTCGCTGTCGCCGTAGCCGCGCAGGTCAGGGCACAGCACGGTGTGGTCGGCGGCCAGGTCGGCGGCGACGTGCCGCCACATCAGGTGGGTCTGCGGGAAGCCGTGCAGCAGGACGACGGGCGAGCCGGAGCCCGCGACCGCCACGTTGAGGGATACGCCGTCGGCGACGGGCACCCGCTGGTAGTCGAAGTTCATGCGACCCAGCGTGCGCCGGGCCTATCAGCAACCGATCAGCAACGACCGAGCTGATTACAGTACGGAACTGATGACCATCTCGTTCTCGGTGCTCGGCCCCCTGGCGGCCTGCGACGCACGCGGGCCGGTGGCGTTGCCCGGGCCGCGCCATCGCGCGGTGCTCGCGCGCCTGCTCGTCGCTCGCGGGCAGGTGGTGTCGACGGACGCGCTGGTCGACGCGTTGTGGACCGAGCCGCGCGCGGGTGCGGTCGGTGCGGTGCAGACGTTCGTCGGCGCGCTGCGGCGTTCACTCGAACCGGACCGTCCGCCGCGGACGCCCGCGAAACTGCTGGTCACTGCCGGGCCGGGGTATGCGCTGCGGGCGGAACCGGAGCAGGTCGACGCGTGGCGGTTCGAGGCGTTGCTGCGCGGGACGCCGTCGGTCGCGCAGCTGGACGAGGCGCTCGGCTGGTGGCGGGGCGAGCCGTACGCGGAGTTCGCGGACGAGCCGTGGGCGCGGGCCGAACGGGCTCGGCTGGACGAACTGCGGCTGCTCGCGCTGGAGCGGCGGGCGGCTGGTCTGCTGGATCTCGGCCGTGCTGCCGAAGCCGTGCCGGACCTGGAGTCCCTTGTGGACGCTCATCCGCTGCGCGAGGAAGCGTGGCGACTGCTGGCGCTCGCGTTGTACCGCGCCGGCCGTCAGGGGGACGCGCTTGCTGCCTTGCGTCGGGCGCGGGCCGGGTTGGCGGCGGAGCTGGGGGTCGATCCCGGCCCGGCGTTGCGGCAGGTGGAGCAGGACATCCTGGCGCAGGCTCCGCAGTTGGCCCCGGCTGTTCCCGGTCGGCTGGCCGGGCGGGATCCGGAGCTGGCGCGGCTCGCCGAGGTCACGGCGGAAGTGGCTGACCGCAAGCGTTTCCGCCTCGTGCTGGTGTCCGGTGAGGCGGGTGCGGGCAAGACGGCCCTCGTCGAGGAATTCGCCGCGCGGCTCGGCTGGACCACGGCGTGGGGCCTCAATCCGGACGGTGCCGGAGTGCCGCCCGCCTGGCCGTGGACACGGATTCTTGCTGCGTTGGGCGAACCGGTTCCGCCGCGGGCGACCGGGGGCGATCCGGCGGTCGCGCGCTTCGAATGGCATCAGGCGATGACGGCACGGATTTCCGAGGTAGCTCGCCGGGGCCCGCTGCTGCTTGTTCTGGACGATTTGCAGTGGGCTGGCGAGGAAACCCTGGCACTGCTGACGTCGATGACCGCGGCTCCGGTGCTGCTGGTCGCGACGTATCGGACCACCGAGGTCTCCGCAGAACTGACCGCGGCGTTGGGCAGACTCGCGCGCGCCGACCCGGTTCGGCTGTATCTGGGCGGACTTTCGGTCGAGGCTGTCGCCGAATTGGTCGGGCCCGAGTCGGCCGCGGTGATTCACCGGCGTTCTGGCGGAAACCCGTTCTTCGTCAAGGAACTCGCCCGCGCGCTGGATGCCGAAGGCGACCTGCCGGACGGAGTGCGCGACGTCGTCCGGAACCGGATCGCCGCGTTGCCCGACCACGTACGCGCGGTGCTGGGGAAGGCCGCGGTGATCGGCGCGGACGTCGACCTCGGCCTGCTCGGTGACGTCCTCGACGAGCTGGAAACCGCTGTGCAGGCAGGTTTTCTGGTCGAAAGCGGACCGAGGGCGTTCCGGTTCGCGCACGCGCTCGTCCGCGACGCTGTCTACGATGACCTTTCGCTCGCTCGACGCGCACAGCTGCATCGCGAAGTCGGCGAGGCGTTGGCGAGTCGTCGACCGTCCGCGATTTCCCTGCTGGCGCACCATTTCTTGCTCGCCGGAGACGACCGCGGCACCGCCTATGCGCAAGCAGCCGCGGAACGCGCCGAACGAGATTTCGCGCCGCACGAAGCACTTCGGCTCTGGCAAGCCGCTTTGGCGCAAGGTCCGCGTACGGTGGAATTGCTGATGGGCCTCGCCCGGACGTCCGCGTTCACCGGCTCCCTGGCCGCCGCGCGCCGCTACCGCGCCGAGGCGCTGGACCTCGCCGGCGACGATTCCGCGTTGACCATCCGCGTTTTGACCGCCTTCGACGTCCCGGGAATCTGGACCGAGAACGACGATCCCGTCCTGGCCCGCCGCATCGCCGACGCCGCCGAACGTGTGCACACCACCGATCCGCTCGTACGCGCCCGGCTGCTGGCGACCATCGCGTTGGAACTGCGCAACGAAGGCGGTCAACGCGCCCACGACGCGGCTGTCGAGGCGGAGAAACTGGCGCGGTCCGCCGAGGATCCGGCGCTGCTGGCGTTGGCGTTGAACGCACGCTGGACGCAGACCTTCACCCGCGCCGGTCTGGCCCCGGAACGCGCCCGGATCGGCGAGGAACTGGTCGAACTGGCCGCCCGGCACCGGTTGGTGACGTTCGAGGTGCTCGGTCACCTGGTGCTGATGCAGGCCCGCTCAGCGCTGGCCGATTTCGCCGCCGCCGACACCCACGCGATCGCGGCGGACCGGCTGGGGGAGCAGTACGACCTCCCGCTCGTCAGCGTGTTCACCGACTGGTACCGCGCGCTCCGCCTGGCCGTCACCGGCCCGGTCGCCGCCGCGGAAGCCGCTTACCGCAGTGCCGCGGCCCGGTTGTCCGGCAGCGGAATGTCCGGAGTGGACCGCGGGCTGCTGCCGCTGGCCCGGCATTGCCTTTACGTCCAGCACGGCCTGGAGTCCACAGTGGACTTCACGCTGCCGCCGGATCGCCCGGACCTGTTCCTGGAACTCCGGGCGTGCCTTACCGTTTCGACCGGCGACGCACGCGAGCTGTATGCGCGACTGGCTCCCGCGGAGAACGAGCTGGCCGGTGCCGGTTCCGGTGTGGTGACGCTCGGCCCGGTCGCCTACTACCTGGGCGAACTGGCTGTCCGGCTGGGATTGCCGCCCGACGAGCACTACCGCAAGGCCGCCGAAGTGGCCCGCCGCGCGGGTGCCGCGCACTGGGTCAGTCGACTACGTACCATTTCCCGCCGCGATTCTCCATGACGGCGTCGCCGAGGTCGCTGTCGGTGAACTTGACGGAAGCCTTCACCGCGCGCGCCGGGATCTCGACCCGCTTGGCCCCTTCCTTGATCTTGGACCGGTCGACCGTGGCCGTCTGCAGGGCCTTCTTCTGCGCCGGGGAGATCAGCTGGAACGCCATCGGCATGGTCTTCTCGCACGGTCCCATGCCCTGGTCTTCCGCCTGCTTGGCGGCCGGACCGGCGATCTCGCACACCGTCGCGAGGTCCTGCCTGCCCGCCGCGTGCATGAAGGCTTCGTACCGCTCGACCGCGTCGCCGCCGGTCGACTCGGCCGCGGAGGAGGACGACGGCGGTGCCGCCGAGGTCGACGGCGACGGCTGCGCGGCTGAGGAAGACGCGGGTGCGCTCGAGGGCGCGGAGGGAGCGGGAGCCGCGGTGCCGCCGCTTTCGCCGGAGCAACTGCTGATCAGGAGGGCAGCGCCCACGGCGAGAAAGGGGAGCATACGAGCGGACATGGCGTGCCTTTCCCGTCAGGAAGAATGCTCCGGAGCATAAGCGACAGACGGGCGCTGCGTGCGGAAACGGGAAAGTTGCCGCTGATCCTGAGGTTCGACGTCAGTTCGCCGGATGCCCCGCCCCGGCGTAGTCGTCGCCGGGCCGGTGGAACGTGTGGATCTGGATCGCCTGGCCCTCGGTCGGCGCGTTGATCATCAGGCCGTTCCCCAGGTACAGCCCCACGTGGTGGATGTGCGCCTGGCTGCCGTAGAAGACGAGGTCGCCCAGCTGCGGTTCCTGCCCGGCCGGAACCGGCGGCATCGAGCGGAACTGGCTGTCCGCCGTGCGCGGCAAGGAAACCCCGGCGCTGTCGTAGGAAGCCTTGGTGAGACCCGAGCAGTCGAATCCGGCCGCGCCCGCGTCGGGGCCGTTGCCGCCCCACACGTACGGCAGGCCGAGCTGTCCGAGCGCGAATCGTGTGGCGCGCACCGACGGCGCGTTCGCCTTCGCCGGGTCCAGGGAGAGCGTCGCGTACAGCTGGGCGTAGCCGAGCACGCGCTGCCGGAACAGCTCCATGCCGCTGCCGTTCTCGTAACCGGCCACGGCCTTCCACCAGCCGTTGCCCGCGGACAGATCGACGCCGCTCGCGCACAGCGCGCGTCCCGCCGCGACGGACGCGGCCGACGGGTCGGACAGCGCCGGATTCGCGATGCCGGGGATCTGCGCGCCGTACTTCTTCCACTGCTGCGTCGAAAGCCCCATCGGCTCGCCGTCGCCGCGGCCGTGGTTATTGCCGGCGACGCCGAGGCCCGCCAGCGTGACCCACGACAGGTGGCAGTCCGGGCGTTCCTTGCGCATGGTCAGCTCGCCGTTGGCGTACCCGAGCAAAACGGGGGCCGGGATGTCCAGCGGCCCGGCGAGCGAATCCGCCCACTTCTGCAGCGGGGCCGGACCACCGCCTCCGCCCGCCGCGCCCTGCGCCGGTTCCTGCGCTTGCACCGGAGCGCTCGCCTGCAGCACCGACGGACCGCTGACGGTCTGGGTGGGCACCGGCGCGGTGAGCGCGGCCTGCGCCGGAACGGGAGCGGGCTGGTCGCGTCCGGCGACCAGCCAGCCCGCGGTGGCGAGGCCGGCGACCAGCGGCAACGCCACGAGCCCGCGATACAGCGCGCCGCGAGCCCAAGCGGGCTTCGGCGGCGCGTCGGCGGTGGGGGTCTCCGGCGTCACGGCGTCCAATCTAGAAGAGCGCACCTCTGGGTAACGAGCGAACGGCTTGCACGTTAGGGGGACTCTCATATTGTGGGCACATGGCTGAACTCGACGCGGCGCGGCTGCGGGACGGACTCGGCGGCCGCTACGCCCGCCTCGACGTCGTGGAGACGACCGGTTCCACCAATGCTGACCTGCGGGAAGCGCTCGTCGCGGGAGCGGCGGACCGGACCGTTTTGCTGGCCGAACACCAGACGGCCGGGGTCGGACGGCGGGCTCGTTCGTGGAGTTCGCCGAAGGGCGCCGGGCTCTACCTGAGCATCGCGCTGCGCCCGGCGGGCGTGCCGTTCTCCGCGCTCGGTTCACTGTCCGTGGTCGCTGGGCTCGCGGTGCACGCGCTCGCCACCGATCTGGGCGTCGACGTCGCCCTCAAATGGCCTAACGACGTGCTCGCCGGGCCGGACCGGGCCAAGTGCGCGGGCATCCTCGCCGAGGCCGTCGGCGCCGACGACGCGGCCGTGGTGCTCGGCATCGGGCTGAACGTCCTGCCGCTCGGCGACGACGTCCCGGCCGGTCCGGGCGGTCTTCCCGCGACCTCGCTCGCCGAGCAGGGCGCGACGACCACCGACCGCACCGAGATCGCGCTCGGCCTGCTGACCAGGTTCGACGACCTCGAACGCCGCTGGCGGACGGCGGGCGGCGACCTCACCGAGGCCGGTCTGCTCGGCGACTACCGCGCCCGCTGCGCGACGCTCGGCCAGGACGTCCAGGTGCAGCTGCCGGACGGGTCGACGCTCACCGGCCGCGCCGCGGACCTGGACGCGTCCGGCCAGTTGCAGGTCGACGTTCCCGACGGGCGGCGGCTGACCGTCTTCGCCGGTGATGTGGTGCACGTCCGCCCTGCTTGACCGGAACGGGCGCGCCCGCGCGAGGCCCGCGCCGGTACGGTGGATCCACCACATCGGCACACATTCGCAGGGGAGCGCCCGCCGTGGCCTATCCGGACGATTTGCTCAGCCAGAACGAACGCGTGGTGGTGCACAGCCACCCGCATTTCAAGATGCTGATCTTCCCGTTCCTGGCGTTCGTGATCACCGTCGGCGCCGCGGTGTGGCTGCTCGTGGTCACGCGGGACCTCGCCGGTCCGTGGAACAACGTGTCGATGATCGCGATCGCGGTGGTGGCGCTCGTCCTGGTGGTGTGGCTGTTCCTCGCACCGCTCGTCCGCTGGCGCACGACGCACTTCATCGTGACGACCGACCGGCTGATCGCGCGCGAGGGCGTGCTCAAGCGCACCGGCATCGACATCCCGCTGTCGCGGATCAACAGCGTGCAGTTCGAGCACGGCCTGCTCGACCGGATCTTCGGCTGCGGCACGCTCATCATCGAATCGGCCTCGGACGAGCCGCTGCGCTTCGATGACATTCCCCACGTCGAGCACGTGCACACGGTCATTTACCGCGAAGTCAACGACAATCCCTACGACGACTACCACGGCGCGCCCGGTCCGCAGGACACCGAACCTCTGCCCCCGCGCGGCCGGGAACCGCGCGGAAGGAGACGCTGACGTGGGTGCTCGAGAGGTCGGCCTGCCGGAACGGGTCCCCGCGGGCGGGTTGCCGCCGCGGGTCGAGATCTGGGAGGTCGGGGCGCGCGACGGGCTGCAGAACGAGAGCTCGGTCGTGCCGGTCGAGGTCAAGCTCGAATTCCTGGACCGGCTCGCCGGCGCCGGGCTGACCACCCTCGAGGCGACCAGCTTCGTGCACCCGAAGTGGGTGCCGCAGCTCGCCGACGCCGAACAGCTGCTCGCCGGGCTCGACCGCCACGACGGCGTCCGCTACCCGGTGCTGGTCCCGAACGACCGCGGCCTCAACCGCGCGCTCGACGCGGGCGTCGACCACATCGCGATCTTCGCCAGCGCCACCGAGACCTTCGCCCAGCGCAACCTGAACTCGACCTTCGACGACCAGTTCGGCATGTTCGAACCGGTCGTCACTCGGGCCCGCAAGGAGGGCCTCGAGGTCCGCGGGTACCTGTCGATGTGCTTCGGCGACCCGTGGGAAGGCGTGGTCGACGTGGAGCAGGTTGTGCGCGCGGGCAAGCGGCTGCTCGACTTCGGCTGCTCGCAGCTTTCGCTCGGCGACACCATCGGCGTCGCGACCACGAACCAGGTCACCCGGCTGATCGAGGCGTTCGGGGACACTTCGGCGCTCGCCGTGCACTTCCACGACACCTACGGCCAGGCGCTGGCCAACACCGAGGCCGCGCTCCGCGCCGGTGTGTCCACTGTGGACTCGTCGGCCGGCGGTCTCGGCGGCTGCCCGTACGCCGAGTCGGCGACCGGCAACCTGGCGACCGAGGATCTGGTCTGGCTGCTGGAAGGGCTGGGCGTGGAGCACGGTGTCGATCTCGGCAAGCTGGTGGAGACCAGCGTGTGGATGGCAGGGCAGCTCGGCCGTCCGTCGCCGTCGCGGGTCGTGAACGCGCTTGCCGGATAGCGCTCCCGAATTCGTTCCGCTCAGCGCGGAGACATGGCCGTTGTTCGAGCGGCTCTTCGGCCCCGGCGGGGTACAGGGCGGCTGCTGGTGCACGTTCTTCCGGCTCAGCGGTCCGGACTACAAGGCCGCCGGTCGCGACGGTCGCAAGGAGCATGTCCGAGGCGAGGCCCAGGACGGGAAACCGTTGGGGCTCTTGGGCATCGTCGACGGCGAGCCGCTGGGCTGGGTGGCCGTGTCGCCGCGGAAGGACAATCCGCGGCTGGCGCGGTCGCGCGTGATGGCGTCGGACGAACCCGGCGCGGTCTGGTCGGTGACCTGCTTCTACATCCACCGTCGTGGCCGCCGTCGCGGGCTGGCGTCGGCGTTGCTGCGGGCTGCCGTGGACTACGCCGCCGAACAGGGCGCGGAAACTGTCGAGGGGTATCCGGTGGAGGTCGGCCCTCGGTCGACCTCCTCGGACCTCTATCACGGCACTGCCGGCATGTTCGCCGACGCGGGGTTCGAGGTGGTCGAGAAGCGCGGCGCGGCCCGCGCGTTGGTGCGGCGGCGCATCGCGATCGCCCGATAAGGTGGGCTTCCCGTTCGCCCGGAACCTCCTGGTGCGAGCGAGCGTCCGACCCGGTGCCGGCACGACCGAGAAGAGGGTGCCAGTGTCCGACCAGCCCGAACCGGCAGACACCGACGTCGCCACCGGCCCGGTGCGCGTGCCCGCCCAATACGGCGGGCTGCTGCACCGCGGCTTCGACGAGGTGCCCACCCCGCCTTCGGGCACCGGCGTGCTGCCCGCGCACAGCCGTCCGCCGGTCGGTTCTCCGCGCACCGACCGGGAAAGCGTGCTGGCGCTGTTCGCCGTCCACATGTTCCCGCTCGGGCATTTGCCGGTGGCGGCGGACCGTCCGGACCGGCAGTTGCCGCTGCCCGCGGACGCGGGCGCCGAGGGCGCGCGGCGTCCGTTGTTCGACCATCCGGAATCGGCGTTGCTGGACGACTCCGCGGTGCTCGGATACGTCAAGCAGGGCTTCCGGCGTTCGCCCGCGCCGCCGGTGGACCCGGAGCCGCCCGAGGCGGTCGTCGAAGGCTATGTCGCGCCGGAGGGTCCCGAGTGGGAGAGCCGGTTCGTGGTCGGCGCCGAGTACGTGTGGCCGCCCGCGGAGGGCGGCGTCGAAGAGCCGAATCCGGTGGTACTGCCGGAAAACACGCTGCTGGACCGTTTCGGCAGCGACCACGGCCGCGTGTTCGCGCCGGACGGCACGCCGTTCGCGGAACGCGCGCTGCCGCCCGCCGCGCTGCGGTCGGGCTACCGCCGGTATCGCGTGCTGAAGCCGATGCCGGTGTGGCAAACCACGTCGGCGGAGTGGTTCGACGGGCCAGGCGGCGGAATCCGCTACCGTGCGGTGCTCTCCGCGGACGAACTGGTCACGCTGGGATTCCTGGTCGACGTCACGCGGGAGGCACGATGAACACCCAGTCGATTCGCAAATGGCTGGACGTCATCGGAGTGCCCGGGGAAGTCGTGTCGATCGGCCGGGAAGCGGACAACACGTGGTGCCTGCTGCCGACCGCGGACGGCGGCTGGGAAGTGTTCTGGCGCGAGCAGGGCAACCGCTACGACTGGGCCGCGTTCACCTCCGAGCAGGTCGCCTGCCACTACCTCTTCGGCAGGCTGACCTGGTCACAGGTGGCGCGCGGCGCGGTCGGCGTGCTGCCCGGCGCTCACTGACGGCGGAGCACGGCCAGCGCTTCGTCGTGCAGGAGGCCGTTCGTGGACAGCGCTGAGCCGCCCTCGTAGGTCTCCGCACCGGAAAGATCGGTGAACCGCCCGCCCGCCTCGGTGACGATCACCTGCGCGGCGGCGACGTCCCACGGGTTCACGATGCACTCGGCCGCGACGTCCATCGCGCCTTCGGCGACGAGGCAGTGGCTCCAGAAATCACCGAACGCGCGGGACTCCCAGCACGCCTCGGTGAGCGCCAGGTACTTCTCGCGGGAGTGGTACTCGGTCCAGCTGTTCAAGTCCGTCGTGGACAGATAGGCGTCGCCGAGCGTCGCTACCTTCGACACCGACATGCGCCGTTCGCCCGCCGCGTCGCGCAGGTGCGCGCCCTCGCCGCGAGCCGCCCACCAGCGCCGGCCCAGCAACGGCGCGCTGATCATGCCGACCACCGGCGTGCCGTCCTCGACCAGCGCGATCAGCGTCGCCCACACCGGGAGTCCGCGCAGGAAGTTCTTGGTCCCGTCGATCGGGTCGATCACCCACGCCCGGCCCTCGCTGCCCGCCGAGCCGCCGCGTTCCTCGCCCGCGACCGTGTCGCCGGGCCGCTGCGCGGCGAGGATTTCGCGGATCGCGTCCTCGACCGCGGTGTCGGCGTCGGTCACCGGCGTGCGGTCCGGTTTCGCGGACACCGCGAGGTCGAGCGCACGGAAACGGGCAGTGGTCAGCGCGTCGGCGGCGTCCGCCAGCCGGGTGGCGAGAACGAGGTCATCCGAGTAGGCAGGCACGGTCACGATGGTTTCACGCCCGTTCGCCGTAAGGTTGGCCAGGTGAGCATGGTCCTACTTGCCGAAGACGATCCGGCCATCGCCGAGCCGCTGTCCCGCGCGCTGCACCGGGAGGGGTACGAGATCGAGGTCGTGACCGACGGCCCGGCGGTGCTGGCCGCGACCGCCGCGCACCGGGTCGACCTGCTCGTGCTCGATCTCGGGCTGCCCGGGATGGACGGGCTGGAGGTGTGCCGCAGACTGCGCGCGAGCGGCACCGAACTGCCGGTGCTGATGCTCACCGCGCGCACCGACGAGGTCGATTTCGTCGTCGGCCTCGACGCGGGCGCGGACGATTACGTGGCCAAGCCGTTCCGGCTGGCCGAACTGCTCGCGCGGATCCGCGCGCTGCTGCGCCGCCGGGTGCCGGAGGTGCTGGAGGCCGGCGGCGTCCGGATGGACCTCGGCGCGCGACTGGTCACTGTGGACTCGCACGAGGTGCAGCTGGCGAACAAGGAGTTCGAGCTGCTGCGCGTGCTGATGAGCCGGGCCGGGCAGGTCGTCAGCCGCGACGAGATCCTCGCCGAGGTGTGGAACGACCTCGAGTCCAAGACGTCGAAGACCCTCGACATGCACATGTCCTGGCTGCGCCGCAAACTCGCGGTCGCCGCCGACGAGGCGGCGGGCAGGCAAGCGAAGCCCGCGCACTCCGACGCCGAACGGCGCATCGCGACCGTGCGCGGCGTCGGGTTCCGGTTCAATGTCGAGTAGCCGCCGATGAGCATGCGCCGCCGGATCCTGCTGGCGATCCTCCTCGCCGTGCTGGTCACCGCGGCCGTGCTGGGCATCCCGCTCGGCGTCACCGCGTGGCGGCTGGTGGAGAACCTCAACCGGGAAAGCCTGGCCGAACGGGCGCGCAACATCGCCGCGACGGTCGACACGCAGGTCGCGAACGGCCAGGAGATCGACCTGGAGCAGTTCCGGGTCGGCGTTCCCGAGGGCGGCATGCTGATCGTGCGCGCCGAGGGCTTCAGCGAAAAACACCTCGGCGCGAACCCCGGCCCGGACCCGGTGGTCGAATCGGTGCCGACCGCGCGAAGCGGCACGGTGATGCTGGCGATCCCCAGCGGTCCGGTCCGCACGAAGCAGACGCAGGTGACGCTGCTGGTCGTGCTGCTGGTGGTCCTGTCGGTCGGCACCGGCACCGTGGTGGCGACAGTGACCGCGCGCCGCCTGGCGAAACCGCTCCGGCACGTCGCAGACCGCGCGTCCCGCCTGGGCGGCGGCGATTTCCGGCCGGATCCGAGCCGCTACCGCGTGGCCGAACTGGACATGGTCGCGGAAGCCCTGGACACGTCGGGGTCCGCCTTGGCGCAGCTCGTGCAGCGGGAACGACAGCTGGTCGGGGATGTCTCGCACCAGCTGCGCAGCCGGTTGACCGCGCTGCAGCTGCGGCTGGAGCCCTTGACCGGCCACGAGGACCCGGATGTCGTCGAGGAGTCCCGAGCCGCGCAGGAACAAGCCGACCGCCTGGCGCAGGCCCTGGACGAACTGCTGGCCGCCGCGCGCGCTGCCCGCGAGGTAGACGCCGAACCGGTCGATCTGCCGGTGGCGTTGCCCGCTGTCGCGGAGGAATGGCGTCAGCTGCTGCGCGTCGAGGGACGGAATTTGCGTCTGAAGGTCGCGGACGGCTTGATGGTGCGCGTGACTCCGGCGCGGCTGCGCGAGGTGATCGGCGTGCTGCTGGACAACGCCCTCCGCCACGGAGCGGGGACGGTCACGCTGTCCGCCCGCCGCGGTGACGCGGAGGGGACTGTGGTGATCGAGGTCGCGGACACCGGATCCGGAGTGCCGGACGAAATCGCGCCGCACATTTTCGAACGCGGTTTTTCGGGCGGCGGTTCGACCGGCGTGGGTTTGGCTCTGGCCCGCGCACTGGTCGAGGCGGACGGCGGACGGCTGGAACTGTCGAATAAGCGTCCGGCGATTTTCAGTCTGTTCCTGAAGGTGCCGCGCCCGGACGAGGTGGGCGAATTGCGGTGGCCCGCGGAGCCGGTTCCTCGCTGAGGATCTGGACAGCTTCCCGCAGGTCAGCCGCGATCCGGTGCGGTGGTTGACCTTGCGGCCACGTGCGGTGGTGGCTGATCCAGAGTGTGCGCAGTCCGGCGTTATGCCCGCCCGCGATGTCCAGATCAGGGCTGTCGCCGATGACCCAATCGTCGGGGGTCAGCGTGGTTCCGCAGTTTTGCGCGGCGAGCTGGAAGATGCGCGGATCGGGCTTGCGCAGGCCGACAGCGGCGGAAATGCAATAACCGTCGACTGCGTTGGCGAGGCCGGTTCGGTGGAGTTTTGCCAGCTGGTTGTCCTGCATGCCGTTGGTGACGATGCCGATTCGCCATCCCGCGGCGCGCAGGGTGCCGAGATCGTCCAGCACGCCGGGGTAGAGCTGCACCAACTGCGGAATCCTCGTGCGGTAACTCGCCCACAGCTGTTCAGCGGGCTCGGCCAGGTCGAATCGCTGCTGGACCTCCGCGAAGAACCGGTCCATCGGCCCGCCGCGCCGCGCCGAGATCAGCCAGGCCGCCGCGTCCTCGGGAAGCCGGTGCTGGGAGGCGAATTCCGCCGCCCAGCGGGAAAACGCGCCGCTGAGATCGGTCAGCGTGTCGTCCAGATCGACCAGCGCCAGCCGGGTCACCGGGGAAGCCGGGTGACCCCGTCCTTCCGCCGTTCCCCCAGCTCGTCCGGGAACACCCACTTCTTGAAGCCCCAGAACCGGAACACCATCGCCAGCAGCATGCCGATGATCGACCCGCTCGCGAAGTCCGCGACCTCCTGCACGAACCGCGACACGTGCGGCACTTCCAGGTGCAGCCAGTAGCGCGAGATCAGCAGCGGAATCAGGTTCACCACCACCGCGACCCCGCTGATCACGAAGAACAGCGTGGCCTCGTGGGCGCGTTCGCGGCCGCCGCGGGTGCGGAACGACCATTCGCGGTTGAGCACGTACGACACGATCGTCGCGACGATGATCGCGATCGCCTTCGCCGTGGTCGGTTTCGACTCCAGCACGCTGAGCTTCAGCAGGTACCAGACGCCGTTGTCGACCAGGAAGGTCGTGCCGCCCACGATCGCGAACTTCAGCAGCTCCCGGTGCCTCACGAGCACGGAGCGCAACGGCTCGGGCGTGCGGGCGAGCACGGTTTCGACGACGGTCACGTAACGCAGTCTAGAGAATTCGAGGTCACGGCAGGTCTCAGGCGGCCTTACGGTCCGGAATATCCGGATTGTCATTCCGCGCTGGTTCCGTCCGGGCGCCCTCCGTAGGGAACACCCACTTCTTGAAGGCCCACCAGCGGAACAGCGTCCCGAGCAGAGTGCCGATGATCATCCCGCTGACGAAGTCGGCCGTCTCCTGCCCGACCAGGCTCACGTGCGGCACCTGCAACTGCAGCACGTAGCGCGAAACCCACTGCGGCAACGCGTTCAGCGCGAGCGCGACCCCGCTGAGCAGGAAGAACAGCGCCGCCTCGTGGGAACGTTCACGGCCGCCACGGGTGCGGAACGACCATTCGCGATTCGCGACGTAGGAGAAGATCGTGGCGATCAGCACACCGACGATCAGCGCCGTGACCGGATGGGTCCGCAGCACGGTGAACTTCAGTGCGTACGTGATCGTCATCGTGATGACGAAGCTCGTCCCGCCGACCAGGGCGAAGCGGACCAGTTCGCGGTGCTTCGCCACGAGTTCGCGCACCTCGTGGACGCTACTCCGTGACCCAGCCGAAGAACCCCCGGGGCTCGACCGACGGCGGACGTTTGCCGTGGTTATCGGGTTTGCCCGGCTTGCTGTCCGAACCGGGGTTCGGCGGCGCGCTCGTGGTGGCGGCCGGGCTGCTCGACGTCGGGTCCGGGGTCTCGTCGTCAGGCGATGTCGAAGTCGGCAGGGTGGTGCTCGGCTTCGGGTGCTTGGACGAGTTCGGCGGGTGGCTCTTCGAGGTCGGGATCGACGGCGTCGGCAGCGTCGGCACCGACGTGGACGACATCGGCCCGAGCGTCGGGTCGTGGCACATGTTCCACCAGCAGCCGAGCTCCACCGCGACCGGTTGCGCCGAGGCGCTGCCGAGCGAGGCGTTGACCGTGACGGTGAGCGGACCGTCGAACGGCTTGCGGTTCACGAGCACCCACAGCGACGCCTGCTCGCCGGGAGCCAGCGGTTTGGCGCTGGTGCAGCTCGTGCTCGAAGCGCCGGACGTGCACTTGAACTGCTTGAAGCTGACCTGTCCCTCGACGCGGTGGTCAAAGGTGATGGTCACGGGTTTCGTGCTCTCCCCGGTGTTCTGCACCTCAGCGTCGATGAGCGGCTGCAGCCGCCACATCCCTCCGATTGCCTTGGCCGACAGCGACAGAGCGTCCTTCGGGGCCTTGACCTTCACCTGCACGGTGACGTTGACGTTGACCGAAGCACCCGCAGTGACCGAACCGGTCACCTCGCCGCCCTTGGCGCTGTCGTCCGCCTGCAAGCGGAACATCAGCACCGCAGATTGCCCAGGCTGCAATCCGCTGCCAGTCTTGCAGGTGACCGTGCCCTCTCCACCCGGGCACGCGACCTGCATCGGCCCCGACTGCGCGGCCGCCTCGCTGGAGTACGCGCCAGCCGCGCCGCCGCCGTTCGCCTGAACGGCTCGGACACCAGGCGGCAGGTTCAGCGTCGCCTGGACCGGTTCGGACACGGAACCACCGTTGTTGCGCACGGTGATCGGCAGCGCGACCGGTCCGCCGCCCGGCTGGAGTTCGACCCCGCTCGGCGGCATGGACGCGGACAGCTGCGGCGGCGCGGCAGGCGGGTTCTGGGCAGGCGGCTGCGCCGGCGGAGCGGCCGGTGGTGCCGCGGGCGGCGGCACAGCCGGAGGCGCGGGCTGGGCAG
>NZ_SDLS01000047.1:0-45016 GCF_004522315.1 Amycolatopsis sp. CFH S0740
CCCCTGATCTCGGATGTCCGTCAAAACGGGTCAGGCCCATCTCAGCGGGCACCGACAAAAACGGAGCCTCGGCGTTCGCCCACAAGGATGAACACAGGACGAGGCTTTCGCAGTGGTCTGACGGCACAGGTATCTGGAGGGCGGCTCTTCGGCATCGTCAAGCTGGCCCCGGATTCGTGCGCGCTACGAGTCTCGCCGTTCCCGGGCGGATTCCTGCTGGGGCGACGGTCGTGGATGCCGCATCGGGCGTTGCCGGGCGACTGGGTAGCGCGCCAGGGGGTGCGCCTCGTCCAATCGGTGGCGGGCGCGGCGGGGGACGTCATCCGACGGGGAGACCCAGCGGCGCGTCGAGTCGTCCGGCGGGGAGGTTCGCGGAGCATTCGGCGGCGGAACGGCGGAGCGACGCCGGGCGGCGCGGCGCAGGAAAACTACGGCCAGCACCACGAACACCGCGGCGACGGCCACCAGGAGCCACCAAGCTTGCATTCGTCCTCCCGTCGTGGGTGGGTCGCACGCAAGGGTGCCCGTTCAGCCTGAGGACAGCGCGATGTCCACACCGCCGGGTGTCACCGGAACGGGGGGTTGTTTGCTGGATAATCGCGGAGTGCCGGACGGGTCCTGCGTTATCGACGCTAACAGCGCCGCATAACAACGAGGCTTCCGCTAACAGCGGCCGCATAACGGCGGGCTTCGCAGCGAAGCACACGGACGGGCCGTGACGAGGCAACGCTCCGGGTGCGAGAACCTCGTCGGGCAGCAATTCTCGCGGATTTTGGTATCGAGAGTGACCCGTCACGCAACAAGGATGTCGGCTGGAATGGCTGGGGCGGAAAACACGCGACTCGTGACGCTGAGCGCCTGAACTCGCAGCGACGCCGAGGCCTCCACCCAAAATCTCATCGGAGGGTGTGTTCAGCAACGGCGCGCCCGGGTTCTACGTCCTCGGCACGGTCGTGCAGACCACAGCGATCGGCTACTGGGTAGTGCCGAAGATCTGGCGCACGGTTTCACCACGCCCCGCGACATCCACCCGCGGGCGACTCACTTCACTCCATCCCGAAGCGCCGAAACCCGATCCACCGCCGCGGTGAAATCCGCGCTCGGCAGGGATCCGTCCGACAACCCGGCGGCCAGCGCGGAAGCGGCATCGTCCCCCTGGCTCACGTCTCGGGCCGAGGCCAGGATCAGGTCCATCCCCGCCTTCGCGGCCAGCACGGCGCGGTTTCCCGGTCCGCCGTAGGACTTCAGCGCGCCAGCTTCCAAGGCATCCGTCACGGTCACCCCGGCGAAGTTTGTCTTGGTTCGGAGTTCCTGCACGGCCGTGGGCGAGAGTCCGGCGGGGCGGGAGGCGTCCAGGGCTGGGTACACAGCCCACGAGAGCATCACGAGCTTCACGCCAGCGTCGACGACTGGGCGGTAGGGAGCCTCGTCCTTGGCACGCAGTTCGGACAGGGGCACGTTCAGCGTCACCGGGCCGACGTCCGTGTTGCTTCCGGCGGGGACTGCGCCCAGGCCGGGGAAGTGCTTGGCTGTCGCGGCGACGCCCGCTGACTGCTGAGCCGTGACGAAATCCTGGCCCAGTGCGCCGGCCACCTGGGGGTCCTGACTGTAAGAGCGGCCGTATTTGTCGATGAAATTCCCCGGTTGGCGGTAGACATCCAGAACCGGCGCGAGGTTGACGTTCATGCCTACCCCGGCGAGGTTCTGGCCCGCACCAGTACCCGCGGCTTTGGCTGCGGCAGACGGATCCGCGGACTGGGCTACCTGCTTCTCCGACAGCACGGGTTCGCCGGGCAGCCGACGGACCTTGCCGCCTTCCTGATCGGTCATCAGCAGCAACGGACGGTGCACCGGGCTTTGCGCGTTCGCGTCCCGGAATTGTCGTACCACGTTGGTAATCTGCTGGGAGCTTGAGATGTTTTCGCCGAAGAAGATCACGCCCGCTGCCTCGCCGGCGCGGATTCGTTGCAGCAACGAGGCTGGCGGCGTCAGACCAGGATAGGAGTAGATCACCCGCTGTCCGGCCAGTTGCCGCGGCGTGAGTCCAGCAGGAGTGGCGGCGACCGTGCTCATCGCGAGCACTGTCACGGCCATAGCCAGCAATGCCTTCCGACGCTTCATGCGACCTCCGTTCGCGAGCCCTAGGACAACGCTAACCCCCGGCGGGCGGGCGTGCTCAGCTGCCGAGGGGGGTTAGCGCGGCGTGCGAGATCGCGGTGAGGCGGAAGGATGGCGGGCAATACGATAGGAGGCGGGCTCGGGCAACGCGATGGCTGGCGAGCTTGGACAGAGCGACAGCTGGCGGGCTCCGGCAGAGCGACAGTCGGCGAACTCAGACAAAGCGATAGCTGGTGAGCTCGGGCAGAGCGATAGTTGGCGGGCTCCGGCAAAGCGATAGATGACGGGCTCGGGCAAAGCGGCAGTCGGCGGGCTCCGACAAAGCGACAGATGACGGGCTCGCGCAAACGACAGTCGGCGAGCTCCGACAAAGCGGCAGATGGCGAGCCTGGACAAAGCGACAGTCGGCGGGCTTGGGTGCGCGGCGGGTCGTTCGCATGCCCGCGCCTGGCCAGGACCGAGCAGAGCTGGGCGTCCCGGCTCCCGGCTCCCGGCTCCCGGCTCCCGGCTCCCGGCTCCCGGCTCCCGGCTCCCGGCTCCCGGCTCCCGGCTCCCGGCGACAGTGCAACCGCTCGCTGCTGCACGCACCCGCGGACGCCAGCAGTACCGGCATCTGGCCGTTCCTCGCAACGAACCACACCGACAGTCCTCAATGGACAATCAAACCCAGTAAGCCACCCGAGCCCGGTAATTGCGCAGCACCAGCATCGCCAGCGACCAACCGACCACGGTCACCACACCGGCGACCAGCCAGTGCGTCCAGCTTTGCTGCTGCCCGACCAGCGGCGCGCGCACGATCTCGACGAAGTGATAAACCGGATTAAGCTGCAGCAAATTCACCGCGAGCGACCCAAATCCCTCGTGCGAGGTCTGGTTCATCGCCCGGACCTGGTCCATCGACCACATGATCGGCGTCGCGTAGAAGAGCATCGTGATGAAGCTCTGGATCACCGGCGGGATGTCGCGGAACCTCGTGGACACCACGCCGAACAGCAGCACCACCCACGCACCGTTCAGCACGACCAGGGCCAGTGCGGGCACGGCGAGCAGCATTCCCCAGCCGAGTCCGGGGTGCAGCAGCGCGTATCCCTTGTCCACCAAACGATACGGGTGCGAAAGCTTGCCGAAGAAGATCGCCAGCACCATTACGTACACGACGAGGTTGTGCGCCAGATACAACGCCTGCCGCCACACCGTGCGCAGCGCGTACACCGACACCGGAGCCGGCAGCTGCTTGATCATCCCTTCGTTCGCGATGAACGTTTCCGAGCCTTCAACGATGCAGCCGTTCATGAAGTTCCACAGGATGAGCCCGGTGGTGATGCTCGGCAGCAGGGTCGAGATGGAAGTGCCGAACAACGCGGAGTTCACCACGCCCAGCGCGAGCGCGGTGACTGCCATCCCGACAGTGATCCACAACGGCCCCAGCGACGAACGCCGGTAGCGCTGCTTGATGTCCTGCCACGCGAGCAACGCCCACAGTTCCCGGGCACGCAACCCGGCCTGCAGATCAGCGAAGGCTCGACGCCAGCTTCTCGGGTCCGCGTCGATCGCGGGCGGAGCGGTCATGACGACGAACCTAGCCGCGATCGCCGTTCTCGGCCAACACGCGACTACGGTGTGCCGGGTGAGCTTTTTCCTGTCCCGCGTCCTTTCCGCACTTCGTGACGGCGGCGACACTGTGCTGTTCCACCACGACGACACCACCATGACGTACCAGGCGGCGGCAGACCTGCTGTCGCGGCTGTACAGCGGACTTGCCGAGGTACGCGGCATGGTGGCGATCGACGCCGCCAATCGGCCGGAAGTGGTGCTCACTCAGCTTGCCGCGCAGCTGCGGGGGCTGGAAGTCGTGCTGATCGCGGCGTCCGCGAGCCGTCCGGCGCGAGCGGCGGCGCTCGCGGCGACCGGGGCGACCTTGCTCACCGATGTCGAACTCGACACACTCGCCGCGGCACAACCGTCTATTCCGGACACTTTGCCCAATAGCGTCACGGCGATTTTCCCCAGCGGCGGCACCACCGGCACACCGAAACTGATCCGGCACAGCGGGATCTACGATGGCGTGGCCCACATCTTCCAACCGGACGGCACCAAAACCGCGCTCGTCACCGCGCCGCTCACACACATGACCGGCAACGTGGCCGTTCTGGGCGCGCTCTGCTGCGGCAACACCGTGGTACTGCACCGGGAGTTCAACGCCGAGAAGCTTCTCTCCGATGTGGAGTGTCGTCGCATCACGACGCTTTCCCTTACCCCTCCCCGACTCGCCGCCGTACTCGACCATCCACAGCTGTCCACTACGGACGTATCCAGCGTGCAGCAGCTTTCCCTCGGCGCTGCACCGCTGCCGCCGAGCCGGTTGGCCGAGGCGCTCAAGGTGTTCGGTCCGGTCGTCGGACAGGGCTACGGGCTCACCGAAGCGCCGATGATCGCCAGCATCTCCGCGGACGAAGTCCTTGCCCGGCCGGAACTCCTCGGTTCCGTCGGCCGCATCGTGCCCGGGATGGAGGCCCGGATCGAGGACGGCGAAGTGCTCGTCCGCGGACTGTCCATGATGGACGGCTACCACGGACAGCCGCCGATCGGCGACGGCTGGCTGCGCACCGGCGACCTCGGCCGCTTCGACGAGGACGGCTACCTCTACCTCGAGGACCGGATCGACGACGTCATCGTCACCGGCGAGCACGGCACGAAGGTCTCCTCGACCACAGTGGAGCACGCACTTCTCAGCCACCCCAAGGTGAAAGCCGCCGCGGTCGTCCCCGCACCGGGCCCGGACGGAACCCTGCTGCACGCCGTGGTGGTCGCCGAAGACACCACCGCTGACGAACTGCGCGACCAGGTCCGCGCCGAACTCGGCGGCGAGCACTTCGTACCGTCCACTGTGGAGTTCAGCGACGAGCTGCCGCTGACCCCAGTGGGCAAAGTGGACAAACAGCGGCTCAAGCGCTGACCGACCGGCCCAGCAACCGTTCCCGGTGATGTTCCTCGTGCAGGTCCCGCCGCCGGGCATGCAGCAGCTGCGCCAATGTCACCTTGCCGAGCACCCGCGACGGATCATGCCGGTCGACCACCAGCGCCTGCGTCGTGTGCCCGAGCGCCAGTTCGTTCGCAACGTCGCGCAGAGTGTCGTCCCCGAACACGACGACATCAGCCGACATCTGCACGTCCGGTTGGTGCGTCATCACTTCATGCACGAAGAACGTCTCAAGTGGATCAGTTGTGTACTCCCGAGTGAGGTGCAGCCGACGCCGCGCGATCTTCTCCGTGAGCACAGAACGCTTGAGCAGCAACACCGAAAGCGCGTACGCCGAGAACGAGGCGACGACGAGCGGCAGCAGATAACTCCACGCGTGGGTCAGCTCCAAAGTGAACACAATGCCGGTGAACGGCGACCGCATCACGCCGCCGACGACCGCGGCCAGCCCGCACGTCGCCCAGAACCCGGGCGCGACGTGCGGCAGCAAACCGCCTTCCGCGGCGCCCAGCGCGGCGCCGATCATGAACACCGGCGCCAGCACGCCGCCGGAAGTCCCTGATCCCAGAGAAAGCGCCCAGATCAGCGTTTTCACAACCAGGATCCCGACGATCAGCGACGCGGTCGCGTGCCCGGTGAGCAGCGTGTCGATCACGTCGTAGCCGACGCCGAGCGCGTGCGGTTCGATCAGGCCGCCAATGCCGATCACCAGGCCGCCGATCGCGGGCCACCACATCCAGTGCACGGGCAGCCGCCCGAAAAGATCCTCGGCGAAGTAGACGAGCGCGGTCGCGCCGATCGCCAGCAACCCGCCGGTCAGGCCGGGGACGAGCGCAAGACCGTCGGCGGCCGGGCCGGGGTTGGCCCCGGTGAACGGGACCCCGAAGACCGGTCCGGTGCCGAGCAGAAACCCGCGGCACACCGTCGCGACGCACACCGCGGCAGCCACCGGAACCAGACTGCGCGGCCGCCACTCGAACAGCAGCAACTCCACCGCCAGCAGGACGGACGCGAGCGGCGCGTTGAACGTCGCCGCCATCCCGCCCGCGGCACCGGCGACCAGCAGCGTCTTGCGTTCGTCCGCGGACAGCTTCAGCAGCTGCGCGAGGATCGAACCGACCGCGCCGCCGGTCATGATGATCGGCCCCTCGGCCCCGAACGGACCACCGGTGCCGATGCTGACCGCCGCCGACACCGGCTTCAGCACCGCGACGCGCGGGGCCACCCGGCTGCCTCCGGTGAGGATCGCCTCGATCGCCTCCGGCATGCCGTGCCCGCGGATCTTCTCCGAGCCGTAGCGCGCCATCAAGCCGATCACGAGCCCGCCGACGACCGGGGCTAGCAGCACGAGCCACCACGGGTGGTGCTGCGCGCCCGGCGCGACGAGATCCGTGGCGACGCGTTGGTAGAAGACCAGGTTGGTGATCAAGCCGATGAGCTTGAGCAGGGCGAACGCCGCCACCGCCGCCGCGCCGCCCACCGGCAGCGCGATCGCGGTGATCAACAGCATTCGAGGATTGACTGCGAAGTCGCCGAGGTGCGCGGCCCGCGCTGGAACCTTCACAGCCGGCCCGGTCCCGCTGTGGGCACGCCCGGTGCCGATTCCGCCGCCAGGACCAGGTCGCGGACCGCGGTCGAGACCGCTTCGTTCCGCGCGGCCGGGATTTCCGTCAGCAGCTCGGACAGCGCGCGCTGGCGTCGGCCGACAACTCCGGCGACGACCTCACGCCCGGCAGCGGTGACCTCCATGGTCACCACCGTGCGACGGTGCTCGTCCTCGCCGCGCACGACGTACCCGTGCGCCTCGAGCTTGTCGGCCAGCCGGGTGACCGACGACGCGTTCACGCCCATCGCCTCGGCGAGCCGGGAACACGGCACGCGTCCCAGGCTGTCGAGCACCACCAGCAATCGCACCTGCGGGAAGGTCACGCCACGCGGGGCGGCGTGCGCGCTGTCCCAGGCCACGGCCACGAGCACGCGAGTCAGCCGCTCGAGATCGGCCACGTCATCCGACAAACCTTGCATAGTGCAAAAGTTGCTATAGACAAGGCTTCAGGTCAAGGGTGTGTTCGGTCACCAGGGGTTCCTCCCCGGGCGCCGGTTTTGTCGGTGATCTTGGCTAGGGTGGGGTTCGGCGACGCGGAGGTGAGCCGGTGGAGCACCACCCACTCCGGGGCAACCCCGGGGAGCAGCACGACACGTACCCACAGCGCCCCGCGCAGCGGCGGCACGCTCCGCGTGCGAGACAGCGCGGATGAACGGAGAACGAGTCGCCTCCGCGTCGCTGCTCGAACCGATGCCGGTGTGGCGATGGCCGGTCGCCCGGTGGACCACGTTCGACGAATGCGCCGCCGCCCTCGACCTCACGCCGGGCGAACTGTCCTGGTTCGCCGACGAACGCGGCTGGCACCGGCGGTCCAGGCCGGTGCTGCGGCACTACCGCTACCGCTGGATCCCCACGTCCACCGGCGGCGCGCGGCTCATCGAGCAGCCGAAACCCCGGCTGGCCGAGGTGCAGCGCCGGGTCCGCAGGCACGTCCTCGACGCGCTGCCGGTCCACGAGGCCGCGCACGGTTTCCGCCGCGGCCGCTCGATCCACACCTGCGCCCGTCCGCACGCCGGACAGGACATGGTGGTGCGGCTGGATCTGGCCGGCTTCTTCCCGACCGTGACCGCCACGCGGGTGCGGTCGCTGCTCGACCTGGCCGGTTACCCGCCTGCCGTCGCGGCCGCCATCGCCGGGATCCTTACGACGCGCACGCCGGTCGACGTCCTGCGCTCCGCGCCCGCCCGATCGGCCATGCTGGGCCATCTCGCCGGCACACATCTCCCGCAAGGCGCACCGTCGTCGCCCTCGGTCGCCAACGCGGTCACCCATCACCTGGATCGCCGGCTTTCCGGCCTCGCCGCCGTGCTGGGCGCGAACTACACCCGCTACGCCGACGATCTGGCCTTCTCCGGCGACGCGAGCCTGCCGCTGCACCGGCTGCTGCCGGGCGTCCGGCGGATCGTGACCGACGAAGGCTTCCGCCTGCGTGACGATAAGACGTCGGTGAAACCGGCTTACCGGCAGCAGCGCGTCGCCGGGTTGGTGGTGAACGCCGCGCCGGCTGTCGCCCGCGCCGAGTACGACGAGTTGCGGGCCGTGCTGCACAACTGCGCCCGCACCGGCCCGGCGCCGCAGAACCGCGCGGAGCACCCGGACTTCCGCGCGCACCTGCTGGGCCGGATCGCGTGGATCAGCGCCACGAACGCGACCCGCGGCACGAAATTGCGCGGCCTGTTCGACCGGATCGACTGGTCGTGAACACGCCGGTTCAGACCGATAACAGGCTGAGATTCCGCTCCATCTCGGCCCACCATCCGGCCGCCGGAACATCCCGCGGCTGAATCATCGAGGCTTTGACCAGAATGTCGGGCCGGTTTTCTCGCCAAGCGTAGGAAAAAAGCTCGTCATAATGCACCCGGGGAAGCCATCCCTGTTCCCGGCCCGCTTCCAAACGCATGAGCTGCCGAGCAAGATCCATGCTGCTTCGCTCACAACTGCGAAACGCGCTCGAAAACCTTTGCACGGCCGCCGCATCACCCCGCCGAACCGCCTGGCAGGCAAGGAAAAGCGCCGTCACTGCCAGGACATCCGACCGATGCACCCCGCCCTCCGCCGCCAGATGTTCCGCCAGCTGAAAACTGCGCTTCCGCCGCCCCAGGCGCACCATTTCCGCCAGAGCTCGCTGCTGCCGAATGAGATATTCGTCTTCCCACAGGTTCTGCACAGCGTTTCCTCCCCTGCGCCCGGTCCCGACCCAGGCCGCTTCCCGGTACAGGATGCTCCACCAGGGTGACAGATACGTCGGCGACACTCAGCCGTTCGGAGCAAAATATCACCCAGGGGCATCGACAGTACCCGACCGCGCAAGTCCGGGAATCCTTGTTGTGCCTCAGGAATCGGCCAGCTTCGGGTGGTTGGCGGGAGTTCAGGGCGTGGGCCGGTTTCCGCAACGGACTTGCCGCTTGGGTTGGGTTGCCGGTGCGGATGGGGTGGGTTGCTGCGGAATCCGCATTCTTTGGGTGACTGGCCTTAGTGGACACCCGTGCGTGGGCGGGGCGGTGATTGCGAAACGCTTTCATGGCAAGGGCTTGTTGCCTGCAAGCGGAGCAGGCCTCCGGGCGGTTCGTGTCTTGGCTGCCTTGGGCGGCGTGGTTTTTCGGGTTTGATTTACGGGCTCGATTTCACCCGTTTGGCGCAGTCGGGGGCGCGGGATTGGGGCGGTGGGCTGCTCTCAGGCGAGCAATGAAGCGTTGAGAGGGAAGGCTTGCGCGCGGAAGGGGTCCGGCACGCGGCAACCGGGCGACACGGGGAGCGGGCGAAGCTAGTGGCGGCCAATTGGCGGCCCGGCAACGTGAAGAAGTTTGCGGTGCCAGGGCTGAGTTTGCTCAGGCACGATCCAACCCCGCCAGATCCCGTCGGGAACTGAGTTGCTCAGGCAAAGACGCAACCCCCACCGGGCACCGGGCACCGGGCACCGGGCACCGGGCACCGGGCACCGGGCACCGGGCACCGGGCACCGGGCACCGGGCACCGGGCACCGGGCACCGATGTTCGTTCAGCCAAGCTGCAGCCCGCAAGGTCGTCAGGCGCGCTCGACCGCCCGGTCAGCCCGTCGCTGACCGAACTCCCGGCGGGGTTACCCCACCCGCCAGTGTCGAAACCCCCGCATCGAACGCCGGGCCGTTCAGCCCGTCACAACCCGGCCGCGGCCAGCCCGGCCCTCCCCAGGGCCAGGCTGGCGCATCAAACCATCCCGCAACCGGCCCGCACCGGCAGCGGCGTCTTCCCCCGGAACCTCGGGGCAACCCGGCGGAACCGGAGCGCCTCAGGCGACCTCGGTGCGGCTGCCGCCGGGGGCGTGCAGCCCCAGCATGTCCAGCAGCAGGGCGCATTCCTGCGCGTCTTTGGCCCGCGACGCGACGGCCAGCGCTGCCTTGCGGCGGCGTTCCTCCTGCCGGACCGCGTCCGTGTCGTCCACGAGGTCTGGCGCCGGGTGCAATCCGGTGGTCAGGTCTCGCATGGTGGCTCCTCCCCGATCGGCGTGGGCGCGGGTTGTCCGCGCTCCCTGCACACCCCTTCAACGGCCGACCCGCACCGGATGTTCCGATGACTCCGGTCACGTCAGCCAGTCAGGCCAGAATGGCACACGACGGGAGCCGCCGGGTGCGATGCCGGAAACGGGCCGTGCCCAGGGCGGGAACCCCAAGAGTCCTAAGTGGACAGAGTGGGAAAGCGCCCATTCGGGTGGCATGAGTGGCCTCACCCGGCCGGGCGAGCCACTATCCACGCTGTGCATCCCGACCGGCGCCCCGTGCGCACCGCTCTCGTCGGGCTGACTGTGCTCGTCCTCGGCGTCCTCACCGCGCTCCAGGCGCCGAATCTGCCGATCATCGGCGACGGCACCGCGTATGCCGCCGAGTTCAGCGAGGCCGCCGGGCTCCAGACCGGCAACGACGTGCGGGTCGCGGGGGTGAAAGTCGGCCGGGTATCGGAGGTTTCGCTCGACAGCGCGTCCGTCCGGGTGTCCTTCCGGGTGTCGGGGGCGTGGCTCGGGGACCGGACATCCGCGTCGATCCGGATCAAAACGTTGCTCGGGCAGAAGTATCTCGCGCTCGATCCGGTCGGGGTCGGGTCGCTGGATCCGGACACTCCGATTCCGCGCGACCGGACCACGGTTCCGTATGACGTCCTGCCCGCGTTCCGGCAGCTGGCCACGACCGTCGACGCCATCGACACCACTCAGCTCTCACAGAGCTTCCGCGCCATTTCCGACACGTTCGCGCACACCCCGGCCGACGTCCGCGCCACGCTGACCGGACTGTCGCGGCTGTCCGATTCCCTCTCCGCCCGCGATACGAAACTGGCTCACCTTTTGGCTCAGGCACGCACAGTTTCCGCCACTCTCGCCGACCGCGACACCCAGCTGACCCGGCTTCTCACCGACGGCAACCAACTGCTGGACGAGGTACAGAAACGCGAATCGGCCATTCAGTCGCTGCTCGACGGAGCCCGCCGGTTGAGCAGCGAAGTGTCCGGACTCGTCGCCGACAACGACCGCGAACTCGGCCCAGTGCTCGCCCAGCTCGACCAGCTCACCGCGTTGCTCGAACGAAACCGCGCCTCGCTCGCGGACGGAATCCGCGAACTGGCCCCGCTCGTCCGCTTCGCCGCGAACCTCACCGGCAACGGCCGCTGGATCGATGGTTACCTGTGCGGCCTGATCCTTCCCGCGATCGGACCGGTCAACGAGCACGGCTGCTTCAGTCCATGAGCCCCGGTCCGCCGGTGATCCGCACGGTGACCTGGTTGTCGTTGTACGTGTAGGCCTCGTAGGAGAACTCGACGCCGGTCTTCTCGACGTGCTCGGTCCACGCCCGGTACTCGTGCCGTTTCCAGCCGGGGAAGTTGAAGAACTCGTCGAAGTGCACGATGCTGCCGACGCGCAGCCGCGGGCCGACGTTGTCCAGCACCGTCTTCGCCGAGCTGTAGAGATCGCCGTCGACGTGCACGAAATCGACCGGACCGGAGTGCTTCTCGAGGAAGCCGGGCAGGCTGTCGGAGAACAGTCCGACGACGAGTTCGGCTCCCGGCACGTCGGGCAGATCGTCGCGGGCGAAGGCGCCGGCGGGCATGCCGTTGAGCCACGCTTCGGGCAGGCCGTCGAACGAATCGAAGCCGTACACCTCGGTCGCCTCGCGCGCGGCGGCGATGGTGCGCAACGTGTTTCCGGACGCGACGCCGAACTCGAGCGCCATCCCGCCGGTGGGCGCGAGGGAAAGCGCATATTCCAGTGTTTCCTTCGGGCTGCCGAAATGCTGTGCCCCGATCAGGCTTTCGCGCGCGAAGATGTTGCTCTCCAACGCCGCGTCCTGATCGCCGGCGTACACGATGTCGCGACGGCTGCGGATCTCGAACTCGACCACGCGGTCCAGCAGGCGGTCGCCCTGCCTAACGACCTCCGACCGCAGGTCCTCGCGCGTCCGTTCCAGTTCCGCGCGCAATTCCGCGCGCAGTTCGGTGATCTGCTCGGCGTGGGGATCGTGCAGGCGGGCCGCGGCCCGGCGCAGCACCAGGCCGGCCTTCCGGCGCAGCGCAGGGCCCAAAGTCCTTGTCGTCAGCCGATCTTGGCTTTCCTGGTTCATCCCGGGACGATAGCGGACAACCGGAAACCCGTCCGAACTGCCCGGTCTACCCGGAAGCCGCCGACCGCCTGACCACCGCGGATCCTTGTGCCGCCGCGCATAACGTCGCGTTTCCTTCTCCGTCCACTGTGTACAGATCACAGCGGCACGTTGCCCGCGAACGGCTTGCTTGGACGACCGTCGCTTCCGCCCGCAGCAGCACGCCGTCCGCGGGCACGAGGTAGTCGATGGAAAAGCCGCTCGTCAGCAATTGCGGACCGAGCACGGTTCCGGCGGCGAAGGTGAGCGCGTTGTCGGCGGCGTAGGCGAGGACGCCGCCGTGCAGATAGCCGTTCTGCTGCCGCAGGTCGTCGCGGACGTCCAGTTCCAGCACCGCCCGTCCGTCGCCGAATTCCTCGATCCGCGCGCCGAGCAGAACGCTGAACGGTTGCGCGGCCAGCCCGGCGCGCGCGAAGTCTATGTCCATTTTCAGTCCTCACTTCAGTAGTGAAGTACTTCAGTAGTGAAGTGAGGATGGCGGCGCGGAGAGAACACTGTCAAGATCCCCGCATGGCCGCCGACGAACGTCTTTTCTTCCTGCTGCAGAGCGCGGCGCACCGGCTGCGCGTCGAGGGCGACCGCCGCTGCCTCGCCGCGGGCGGCGTGACGACCGCGCAGCTCGGCGCTCTGCTCGCGGTGCACGACCAGCCCGGGCTCACCCAGCGGGAATTGGCCACTGAGCTGGGCCAGCGCGAATCGGCGATCACCGCGATGACCGGACGGCTGGTCGACGCGGGGCTGATCGTCCGGCAGCAGCATCCGGAACAGCACCGGGCGCTGGTCCTGGACCTGACGGCGGAGGGGAACGCGACGATCGCCCGGTTGCGGCCGGTGATCGAGTCGTTCAACCGCGAGTTGCACGCGCTGCTCGGGGACGCGTTCGGGCCGACCAGCGAGGCGTTGCGGTATCTCGCTGGCTGGCCGGGCTGACTCGGCCCCAAGCCACGCTCATACGGCGCACGCTGGGTGAACCCGCTGGCCGGTGCGCCTCCTCGCGACGCGACTGTGCGTGAGGGGAACCCTGACGGAATCAGATTCCCTGAGGGGCCCCCTCACGCACAGTCGCGGAAGCGCGCCGGGCAGCGTTAGGGGCCGGTCCGGGTGCCAGGCCGCCCAACGCACCGGCTAGCTTCACCAGATGTCACCCGCCACACGCGCCCCCGCAGCCTCGCGGCAACGTGCGGGCCGCACCATGTCCGGTGTGGCGATCATGGCGGCCCGGCTCTGGTGGGCCTGGCAGACGGTCCGGTCCGCAGGCGTTGCTTACCTCGCGGCTCAGCGTTCGGAGCCGTCCCCGCCCTGTTCGGCGAGGAATCGCTCGAACTGCGAGCCCAGTTCGTCCGCGGTCGGCATGTGTTCCTGCGATTCGGCGAGCAGGCTGTGCCCGGACGCTTCGGTGAACGTGTCGTACTGACGTTCCAGCGCGCGCACCACGTCGGCGGATTCCTCGGATTCGGCGACCTGACGGTCGATTTCCGCCTTGGCCACCTCGGCCGCGGTGCGGAGTTCGCCATCAGGCAGGCGCAGGCCGGTGGCCTTGCCGATCGAGTCCAGGATCGTCAGCGCGGCGGCCGGGTAGGTCGACTGCGCCAGGTAGTGCGGCACGTGCGCGGCGAAGCCCATCGCGTCGTGGCCCCATTCGCCGAAGCGGTACTCGAGCATCGCGGCGGCGCTGCCCGGGACCTGCATGCGGTTCGGCAGCGGCTGGTGCTCGCCGACCAGGTGCTCGCGGGTCGCGTGCGCGGTGACGCCGAGCGGGCGCGTGTGCGGGGCGCCCATCGGGATCCCGTGGTACCCGACGGTGAGCCGCACGCCCCAGCGTTCCACCAGCTGCCGCACGGCGGCGGCGAACAGCTCCCATTCGCGGTCCGGCTCGGGGCCGGACAGCAGCAGGAACGGGATGCCGTCGTCGTCGTGCAGCAGGCGCACCACCAGCTCGGGGGCCTCGTATTCCTCCCAGTGGTCGACCGCGTAGATCATCGACGGGCGGCGCGACCGGTAGTCGATGAGCCGGTCGACGTCGAACCGCGCGATGACGCGGTTCTCGACCTCGCCGGCGAGGTGGTCGGTGACCAGCCGCCCGGCCGACCCCGCGTCCATGAAGCCCTCGAAGAAGTGCAGAAGCACCGCTCCGTCCAGGTCGGGGACGTCCGAGTCCACCTCGTACAGTTCCTCGGGATCGAGTCCCACCGGATCCTCCTGCTGCTTGCTTGCACGGACGTACGCGATACAACGCGGCCCGGCTGCGAATCCATCCCGCGCGCGGCCGAAATAGTACTGTGCCGATGGTTACTAACCCGACCACAGCCACGGCCTCATGACTTCGTAGCAACGGTTGCGTGCCGGGTGGGGGGTCGGCCTACCTTGGTCGGATTAGTAACGCCCCGCACTCACCAGCCACCCCGGATCGGGGCATCGTGACACTTGTCGTGGGCATCGACCCCCGCGCTCAGGCACTCTGAGCACGTGAACATCGAGGAATCCACCACGCTTGAACTGCGGCTGCGCCCGCCCGAACACCGGGTGAGCCGCCGGGCGATCGGCCACTGGGCGGCGTCCGCGGGGGCGGGCTGGCTGGTCGTGCTCGCGGTGCAGGCGGTGGTGGTCGCGACCGCGGACGACCCGCCGTCGTGGCTCACGGTGACACTGCTGCTCTCCTGCGTGCTGGCCCCGCTGCATCTGCTCGTCATGCCGCAGTGGCGCTACCGCGTGCACCGCTGGGAAGTCACCGGCGAGGCCGTCTACACCCAGTCCGGCTGGCTGAAGCAGGAGTGGCGGATCGCGCCGATCTCGCGGATTCAGACGGTCGACGTCGAACGCGGTCCGCTGGAGCAGCTGTTCGGGCTGGCCCGCCTCACCGTGACGACCGCGTCCGCCGCCGGGCCGCTGCGCATCTCCGGACTCGACCGCGACGTCGCGGTCGCGCTCGCCGACGAGCTGACCCGCACCACCCAGGCCGTGCGCGGGGACGCGACGTGAACGCGACCGCACCCTCCGCGCCCGTCTCGGCCGAAGGCGCCGGCGACGTGCCCTGGCATCGTCTCGATCGCCGGATGTTGTTGATCCGCCCGGTTCTCGACCTGGTGAAGTCGCTGCCGGTGCTCGTCGGCGCGCTGGTGCTCGGCCACGGGAACTACTGGCAGTGGATCGGTCTCGTCGCCACCGCGGTGACGATCGGGGTCGGCATTTCGCACTGCCTCACCTCGCGCTATCGCGTCACCGCGACCCAGATCGAATGGCACACCGGATTGCTGCTGCGCAAGCAACGCGCGATTCCCCTCGATCGAATCCGTACCGTAGACGTGCTTTCGGAACCGAAACATCGGCTTTTCTCGCTGTCTGCGGTACGAATCGGTACCGGACGCCATGATCACGGAAAAGGTCCGGGCAAGGACCAGCTGGTGCTCGACGCGGTCACGCGCGCCGAAGCGCAGCGGCTGCGGACCCTGTTGCTGCACCGGAAACCGGCGGAAACCGAAGCGGCGCAACCGCCCGAGTCGCTCGTCGCCGAGGTCGACAAGCGCTGGGTGCGCTACGCGCCGTTCACCTTGTCCGGACTCGCGGTAGTCGCCGCGATTCTCGGCACGGTCTATCACTTCGCGCACGAACTGCACTTCGATCCGACGAGTTTCGGGCCGCTCCGCGACCTCACCGCCCGCGCGCTCGAACAACCGGTGTGGCTCACCGTGGTGCTGGCCGCGGCCGGGCTGCTCGTGCTGGTGTCGGTGCTGTCGGTCGGCGGATACGTGTTGTCGTTCTGGAGCTTCCGGCTCACCCGCGAACCGGGCGGGACGCTGCACATCCGGCGCGGGCTGATCACGACGCGGTCGGTGTCGATCGAGGAGGACCGGCTGCGCGGCGTCGAGATCAAGGAACCGTTGCCGCTGCGGATGGTCGGCGGCGCGAAGTGCGTCGCGGTCGCGGCCGGACTGCGCGAGGGCAAGGGCGCGGACCGCGGCGGCGGCCTGCTGCTGCCGCCGGCTCCGGCGGGGAAAGCCCGGGAGATCGCGAGCGAGGTGCTCGGCGAGGACTTCGCGAATGTCCCCCTCGTGCGGCATTCGCGGCGCGCGCTGACCCGCCGCATCACCCGCGCCGTGCTCGCTGTGCTGGCGCTTTCGGCCGCGCTGTTCGCGCTGGCCCGGCTCGATGTCCTGCCGGAATGGCCGTGGCAGGCCGCGCTGGTGCTGCTGCCGTTCGCGGTGCTGGCCGGCTTCGACCGGTACCGCTCGCTCGGCCACGCGATCACCGGCCGGTATCTGGTGACCCGTTCCGGGTCGCTGGCCAGGGCTACGGTCGCGGTCCGGCGTGACCGGCTCACCGGGATCGTCGTGCAGCAGTCGCTGTTCCAGCGGCGGGCCGGGCTGGTCACCGTCATCGCCCCGGTCGCCGCCGGCCGCGGGCACTACCGCGTGCTCGACGTGGAACAGGGCGCCGGGCTCGCGCTCGCCGACGCCGCCGTTCCCGGATTGCTCACGCCGTTTCTTGCTGGGTCAGAAAAACCGTGACCTGTGGTAATTTACCGACGCGTTCGTGACTGAATTCGGTGCTCCTACGAAGAGGTTTCAGGATGTCTGAACCCGGACTCCGTCGCACGGCCGGCGCCAACAGTTCCCGGAAAGTGCTCCAGTTGCTGTTGTCGTTCACCGAACAGCGCTGGGAGGCCAGCGTGGCGGAACTCGCCGAGGTGGTCGGCAGCCCGGTCGCCACCACCTACCGCTACGTGCAGTTGCTGAAAGAGCTGCAACTGCTCGAGGAGTCGCGGTCCGGGCGGTACCACCTCACCAGCCGCGTCATGCCGCTCGCGCGCGCTGCCCGGCTCGCGAACGACCTGGCCAGGGTGGCGCGGCCGCTGATGGAGGAGGCGGTGCGCGAACTCGGCGAGACCGTGCTGCTTTTCCAGCACTTCGGCGACGTCGCGGTGTGCAGCGACCGGGTGGAATGCGACCGCCCGATGCGGTTCACGTTCCAGCCGGGGCATTCGATCCCGCTCGGCGTCGGCGCGACCGGGAGGATGCTGCTCGCCCTCCTTCCCGACGGCGAACGCGAACGCCAGGTCGCCCGGATCTCCGCGGAACGCGGTGCCGAGGTGCGTGATGACCTCAAGGACGCGCTGGCCAACCGCTACGTGCAGAGCTGGGGCGAGATCGAGGACGGCGTGTGGTGCTGCTCGGTGCCGGTCGACGTCGACCGGCACCGGCCGAGCGTGCTGACGTTCGTCGGACCGGCCACCCGCATCGGCGACGCCGAGCGCGAACGGGCGATCATAGCGTTGCGCGGTTACGCCGGGCAGATCGCAAAAGCGATTTCCGAGTACTCCGTGTAGCCGTAAAGTCGGGCCGGTGATCCGTCTCGCTGTCCCCGCCGATCTTCCTGCGCTGCCTGACCTCGAACGTGCTGCCGGAGAACCGTTCCGGACCGTCGGCATGGCCGAGATCGCCGACGACGCACCGCCTTCGGTCGACGAGCTCTCGGTGTTCCAGTCCGCGGGCCGCTGCTGGGTTTGGGACGACGGCGGGACGATCGCGGCGTACGTGCTCGCCGAGGAGGTCGACGGTTTCGGTCATGTGGAACAGGTTTCGCTGCTGCCGAGCCACGCGCGCCGCGGCTTGGGGCGGGCGCTGATCGAGACGGTCGGGGCGTGGGCCGCGGAGCGCGGGCTGCCCGGGCTGACGCTGACGACGTTCGCCGAGGTGCCGTGGAACGCGCCCTACTACGAGCGGCTCGGGTTCCGCGTGCTGGCCGACGAGGAGCAAGGACCGGCGCTGCGGAAGATCCGGCGAGCGGAGATCGCACGGGGGCTGGACCGGTGGCCTCGGGTGGCGATGATGCGGTCTGCCCGCGTTGCTGGTGTGGAATAGGCGGTTTCAGCGTCGCTCGGGAGGGGGACCTGGATTGCCGCGGGAATCGAACACGTGTTCTACTGGGTGGGCCGGCCCCGGAGGGGGAAGCTCCGCGGGCCGGCACCCAGGCAGAACGTGTCCGTCGATCGATCCCCAGGAGGCAGTGTGGCGGTCAAGATCACCCACCTCGCCAGTGGTCAGCAGGTCCGCTTCGCGAACGCGGACGGTGCCCGCCGCTATGCCGAAATCATGGGCGGAGGAGTGGACAAGTGGCGCTTCACGATCGTCCCCGGGGACAGCGGGGCTCCCGGCATGCCCGCGGCGGTCGTCAACGTGCCGGTGTGGCGGACCGTCGCGCGATGACCGGTTCTCGTTGACAGCACGGTGATCGGCCCGGCGTGCGACCGTCGTGCCGATCATCGGGACAACGTCACCTGCTGTTTGTTGCCTACTGGCCACGCCTTGTGCTCCACTGTCGATCACCCACTGCTGTAAGTCCCGCGCGACGCGGGACCGCCGCTTGTCAGCAGCGACCACCTCGGCACGGCCCTGCACCCGTGCCAAGACGGACAGAAGGAGCGGCTCCTTGCTTGCGCACCAGCGTGGAACACATCTGCGTGGAAACAGTCGGCGTGGAAAAATCCGGGGCACCGTCGCGTTGGCGGTCCTCGCGCTCGCGGTCGGGGCCGGTGCGGCTCACGCGGCGCCGGCGGCTACCCCGAAGGCTACGGCGTGGCCTGGCGGGTCGAAGGTGGCCATCGCCGACGACTCCGGGGTTTTCGGCACCAATCTCAGCGGCGTGTCGTACGAATCGCCCACCGTGTTGTGGGCGGTGAAGAACGGCCCGAGCACCCTGTACCGGCTCGTGCAGGACGGCGCCAAGTGGCGGCCCGACACCGCCAACGGCTGGTCCGAGGGCAAGTCCATGCACTACTCCGACGGCAGCGGCGACCCGGACGCCGAAGGGATCGTCTTCACCCCGGACGGCGTCTTCACCGCCACCGAGCGCGACAACGACGACGGCGACACGAGCAAGCCCGCCGTGCTTCGGTACGCGACCTCGGGATCGGGCAAGTCGCTCAACGCGACCGGGGAATGGGACCTCACCTCGGACCTGCCGTCGGTCGAGCCCAACAAGGGGCTCGAGGCCATCTCCTGGGTCCCGGACTCGGCGCTCACCGCGCACAAATTCCGGGACGAGCACACGAAAGCCGCTTACAACCCGGCGAGCTATCCGAACCACGGGACCGGCCTGTACTTCCTCGGGCTCGAGGACAACGGGAAGGTCTACGCGTACGCGCTCGACCAGTCCGGGGGCAAGTACACGCGCGTCGCCACCATCGACAGCGGGTTCCCGGCGATCATGGACCTCGAGTACGAACCGTCGACCGGCCACCTGTGGGCCGAATGCGACAACACCTGCAAGGGCCGCACCAGCACGCTCGACGTCAACGCCAAGGGCGCGTTCGCGGCCACCGCGCAGTACGACCGCCCGTCCGGGATGGCGAACTACAACAACGAGGGCTTCGCCATCTCGCCGACCTGCACGAACGGAAGCAAGCAGGTCGTGTGGTCCGACGACGGCAACGACGACAACCACGCCCTGCGCACCGGGACACTCTCCTGTAAATAGTCCTTTGTAGACAGACAACTGCGGCGGCACCGGAAACCCGGCGCCGCCGCAGTGTCGTAAGAGCGTCAGTTCTTCAGCAACCGGTCCAAGGCCCGCGGGACAGCCGTCGCCAGCAGGTCGAGCTCCGCCTCTTCGGCGACCAGCGGCGGCGACACCGCCATCCCCTTGCCGAGCGAGCGCACGATCACGCCCTCCTCGAGCAGGAACTTGTGCAGCCTCCCGGGCGCGCCCGGGTCCGCGGCCAGCAGGTCCGGCGCGAGTTCCACCGCGGCCAGGAATCCCAGCCCGGCCCGGACCTCCGCCACCGCCGGGTGCCCGACCGCACCGGACAGCGCGTCCGCGAGCGGCTTCTCCAGCGCCTTGCCGCGCGGGATGATGTCGTCGCGCTCGTAGATGTCCAGCGTCGCGTTCGCCGCGGCGCAGGCGACCGGGTGCCCGGCGTACGTCGCGCCGTGGCGCAGGATCGGCGCGCCCGGACGGCCGGTGAAGAACGGCTCCGCCACGTGCGGCGCGACCAGCAGCACGCCGAGCGGGATCGTCCCGCTCGTCACGCCCTTCGCCGTGGTCACCAGATCCGGCTGCACCGACCAGCGGTCGATGCCGTACCAGGTGCCCAGCCTGCCCCACGCGCAGATCACGCAGTCCGCGACGAACAGCACCTCGTGCTTGCGGCAGATCGCCGCCACTTCCTCGATGTAGCCCTCCGGCGGAAGCAGCACGCCGCCCGCGCCGATGACCGGTTCGCAGAAGAACGCGGCCACCCGTTCCGGCCCCACGCGGAGGATCTCCTCCTCCAGCGCCGCCGCGTTGTCATACGGCACCTGCGAGAAATCCGCGGCGGGCGGACCCCAGCCCTCCGCGTTCGCCGGAATGCCGGCCGCGGCGGTGCCGAATCCGTGCGTGCCGTGGTAGCCCTGGGTGCGGCTGATGACGTGGGTCTTCTCCGGGCGTCCGGTGTGGACGAAGTAGGACCGCGCGATCTTCACCGCGGTGTCCACCATGTCGCCGCCGCCCGAGCCGAGGAACACCTTCGACCCCGGCACCGGAGCCAGCTCGGACAGCCGCGAAGCCAGCTTCAGCGCGGGTTCGTTCGCGACGCCGCCGAACAGGTTGTACGCGTCGAGCTTCTCCAGCTGCTCGGTCACCGCGCGGGTGATCTCGGGACGGCCGTGCCCGAGGTTCGAGTACCACAGCGACGCGGAGGCGTCGAAGTAGCGGCGGCCCGCGTCGTCCCAGACATAGGACCCCTCGCCGCGGGTCACCACGAACCGGTTTCCGTCGACCGCGCCCATGTCCGCGAACGGGTGCCACAGCGGGTTCGGCTGCTGGTCCGGCATTGCTCCTCCTCGGGGTCGGCTCAACCGGCCGGCGCCGCGGGGAGCGGCGACCGGCCGCCGCCGCCCTTTCTACCCGCCCGGCCGGGGATCGGCGAACCGCGACCCCTCGACGCGCGCCATCGCGGAACCCCGCAGCCCGTGGGCCCGATGGCTCCGATGGCGCTGTCCCCGGCCGGGCAGACTAGGCGCCGGCCGCCGCGCCGGACGGCGGCAGGCCAGCTCTCCCTTGTACAGCTCGGCGGCGCGGACCAGATCGGCGTATGCCTCGACGTGGATCCGGTTGATCGCGTCGTGCGCGTCCCGGGCGGCCGCGTCGAGCCACGCGCAGTAGTCGCTTCGGGTCTGGGTCCGCATCGCGCGCCCCCGCTCAGACGTTTTCGACGGTGGTTGCTTGTGCGTTGGCGGGCGCGGAGCTCAGCGACGCGCCCTTCCGGTCCTTGACGAAGAAGCTGGTGACCAGGCCGATCAGGGTCATCACGGCGAGGTAGCCGCCGACCGCGTAGACCGTGCCGGTGCTGGTCTGCAGGCTTTCGGCGATGGTCGGCGCGAACGCCCCGCCGAGCACCGCGCCGATCGCGTACGAGATCGCCGCGCCGCTGTAGCGGACTGTCGTCGGGTACATCTCCGCGTACAGCGCCGACTGCGGGCCGTAGGTGAACCCGAGCCCGACCGAGAACAGGAACAGCGCCACCAGGAGCAGTCCGACGTTGGCCGTGTTGATCAGCGCGAAGAACGGGAACATCCACGCCAGCTGGATGACGAATCCGATCCGGTAAGTGCGGACGCGGCCGATCCGGTCCGCGAGCCAGCCGCCGACGAGTGTGCTCACCAGCCAGGCGACCGCGGACAGCATCACCGCGATCAGCACGGTCGACCGGCCGAGGTGCAGGGTCTTCGTCGCGTACGACTGCACGTATCCGCCGGTGGTCATGTACCCGACGGCGTTGTTGGCCGCGAACAGCAGCGCACCCGCGACGACCAGCTTCCAGTGGTGCCGGAACAACTGCACCAGCGGCATGCTCGAGCGCGCCTTCTTCTCGCGGACCTCCTCGAACACCGGACTCTCCGCGACCCGGGACCGGATCATCAGTCCGGCGACGATCAGCACCACGCTCAGCAGGAACGGGATCCGCCAGCCCCACGCCAGGAACTGCTCCGGCGAGGTCAGCGCGGTGACCAGCGCGAGGACGCCGTTGGCCAGCAGCAGCCCGATCGGCACGCCGATCTGCGGGAACGCGCCGTACAGCCCGCGCCGCTCGGCAGGCGCGTGCTCGACCGCGAGCAGCGCCGCCCCGCCCCATTCGCCGCCTGCCGAAAGCCCCTGCACGATGCGCAGCAGCACCAGGATGACCGGCGCCCACACCCCGATCGACGCGGTGTTCGGCACCAGGCCGATCAGCACCGTCGAAATCCCCATCAGCAGCAGGGTGAGGATCAGCATGGCGCGCCTGCCGAGCCGGTCGCCCAGATGTCCGGCGATCACCGCCCCGATCGGGCGGAAGAAGAAGCTGATGCCGACCGTCGCGAACGACACGATCAGCGCGTCCTTGCCGAGGACCGCGAAATACTGCGTCGCGAACACCAATCCGGCGCAGATCGCGTAGATGAAGAAGTCGAACCATTCGATAGTCGTGCCGACCATCGCCGCCAGGACGACGCGGCGGTGCTCTCTGCTGATCCCGGACGTGCGCGGCATCGCGCCTCCCCTGCTGACAGTCCTTCAGGCCGTGGCAGATCGTATATAATCAGCCGTCATCCCGACAAGCCTCAATCAGGTAACTGAGCAGGACTTTTGTCTACATTGGTTGAAACTGGCAGCGTGCCTGCGCATTCCAACCGGTGGCCGGAGCGGGCAGATGGTATATTATTTAGCAGAGCGAACGGACCGGTTACGGTTGCCTGGACACCCCGCCGAGGCGGGTGGCGAAGGGGAGGCGACAGGGATGTCCACCACGCACGAGCAGGCGGGGCTGAGCAAGAGCCAGCACACGTATCAGGTGCTGAAGTCCCGGATCACCGCGGGCGAATACCCAGCCGGGCACCGGCTCGTCCTGGGTTCGCTGGCCAAGGAATTCGACGTGAGCACGGTCCCGGTGCGGGAAGCGGTGCGGCTGCTGCAGGCCGAGGGCCTCGTGCACTTCGAGCGCAACGTCGGCGCGACCGTCGCGGCGATCGATCCGGTCGGCTATGAGCACACGATGCAGATGCTCGCGATCGTGGAAAGCGCGGCGACCGCGCTCGCCGCGCCCCATCTGACGGCCGACGACCTCGCCGAGGCGGGCGAGCTCAACGACCGGATGCGCGCCGGTCTCGGCCAGCTCGAACCGGTCGAATTCACCCGGCTCAACCACGAGTTCCACGAGGTGCTCTACACCCGCTGCCCCAATCCGAGCCTGGTCGACCTGGTCAAGAAGGGCTGGGCCCAGCTCGCCACGATCCGCGATTCGACCTTCTCGTTCGTGCCCGCCCGCGCGCTCGCCTCCGTCGCCGAACACGACCAGCTGCTGGACCTGATCCGTTCTGGTTCCGGAGCCGAATGGATCGAGCACTGCGCGCGGGCGCACCGGTCAGCGACGCTGGACGCGTTCCTCAGCTGGGACGCGGACGCGCACCACAGCTGACTTCACGCGGTCATCCGCGCGAGGATCGTCGCGAAATCCTGCTGTGGCACGGGAAACAGACCGCGGCGAAACGGCAGACCCCAATGCGCGGGGTCGGTGACAAACGACAACTGGCCGACCAGCGGCTTCGCGTCCACCCGCGTGCAAGCGTGGAAGGAAGCCGCGAGCCGCCACGGCCGGAAGTCGTCGCTGACATAGGCCTGGTAAGGCTTTTCGCCGGTGATGGTGGCCCACGCGGTGAACTGCCGGACGGGCGCGCCGCCCTGCAAGCTCGTGCGCGGCGAGTAGAAAATCATCTCGTCGCCGGGACGCGGCTGGCGAAGACGTTTGCCCGCACCGTGATCCGCCTGGGTGAAGCCGCCCTCGACGGCGGCTTCCACGTGGTCAAGGCTGACGGTGTTGATCCAGAAGCGCTGGGCAAAGGCGTTCACTTCGCGGTCAGCCCTTCGACGAGACCGGTCGTCGGCCTGCCGAGAAGCCGGGAAAGATCGTCGCCGACCCGCGCGAAAACCCCGGCAGCGATGGTTTCGTCGAGACTGACCAGGAAATCGGCCAGCTCGTCGGCCATCCCCGTTTTGCGGAGCAGCGCCCGCAATTCCCCGGGAGCGACCGGCTGATAGGCGACTTCCCGCTCCAGCACCACCGACATCGCTTCGGCAATGTCGGCGTAGGTGAAATCCGTGTCGCCGGAAAGGTTGTACGTGACGTTGTCGTGCCCTTCGGTGGTGACCACGACGGCCAGCGCCTCGGCCAGATCCTTCCGGCTGGCCGCCGCGACAACAGCGTCACCGGTCGCCGCGGCGAAAACGCCGGTGAAGCGGGGGCCGGCCAGCGACTGGACGTAGTTCTCGATGTACCAAGTGTTCCGCAGGATCGTGTACGGCACGCCAGACTCGACAAGGGCCTTCTCGGTCGCCCGGTGGTCCGCGTTGATCTCGAACCGGTCGTCGTCGGCTCGGACTCCGCTGGTGTAGTAGACGTGCCGGACGTTCTTCGCGGCTTCGATGACCGACTTGTGCTGCGCGAGGCGATTCTCGTCGCGGCCCGAGATCAGCACGATGTCCGAATGCCGCGCGACCAGGTCCGCGACGCCCGCCTCATCCGACAGATCGACGGACGCGGCGCGGAACCCAGCGGACGCGAGTTCCGCGAGACGCGCCGGGTTGCGTCCGGCCGCGGTGATCGTCTCGGGACTCCTGCCCCGCTCGGCCAGCGCGTCCAGGACATGCTGGCCGAGTGCTCCGGTAGCCCCGAAAACGAGGGTGCTCGCCTCAGCCACGGTCGTGGAGGGTGACGTGGTAGCCGTCGGGGTCGGCGAAGGTGAACGTGCGGCCGAAGGGACCGTCGATCGGCGCGGAGACGATGGGGCGCCCGTCGGCGACGAGCGCGTCGTGAATGGCCTGGACGTCGGTGGCGAGCAGCCAGATCGCGGCGCCGATGCCGGGCTGCGCGACGGAGGCGAGGTCAGTGCCGGGAACGACCTCGCGGAGGGCGAACGCGATCGGCTTCGTCTCGAAGACGACGGCGTGCGGCGGCCCGGCCGGCGAGCGGACGAGGCCGAGGTAGCGCTCGTAGAACGCCTGGGAAGCGTCCAGGTCACGCGCCTGGAGGGAGAGGAAATCGGGGCCGATGGCGGGCACGGTGCTGCTCCTTTTCTTCGTGTCAGGTTCCTGACACGAGCCACTGTATGTCAGAATCCTGACATGAGTCAAGACGGCACCGGGGTCGACCTGGACAGGTCGCTGGGCTACCTGCTGAAAGAGACGTCGAGCGCGTTGCGGGCGGCCATGGAGGAGGTGCTGCGTCCGCTCGGGATGACGGTGACGCACTACTCCTGCCTCGAACTGCTGGCGCAGCGGCCGGGCCTGTCGAATTCCGAACTCGCGCGCGGGACGTTCGTGACCCGGCAGTCGATGAACGTGCTGCTCCAGGCCCTGGAGCGGGACGGTTACGTGACCAGGCCCGCGGAAGCGCCCGTCGGGAAGGCCCTTCCCGCCCGGCTCACACCGCGCGGACGGCGGAGCCTGGAGAAGGCGAGCGCCGCGGTCCGGGCCGTCGAGGTCAGGATGCTGTCCGGGCTGACCGAGGCCGAGCAGGCGGACGCGTTCCGGATCCTGCGCAGCATGGCCAGTTCCCTGCGGGACGGCGGATAGTTCGCTCCGCAGCACCGGCCGGGCCGCGTGGTCCCGGCGAATGTACGTGAGGGGAACCCTGAGGTACTCAGATTCCCTGAGGGTTCCCCTCACGTACGTTCGCCTCGTCCGGCGCATCTCGTCGGCCGGTAGTGCGAATCCCTCAGCTCAGCGCGGTTTGCGGTACCAGCGTGGTGAAGTGTTCAGCGGCGGCTTCAGTTTCGCGCGCACCACCAGCACGTTCGGCTCGTCCGACTCGACGAATTCGCTCAGCAGACGGCGAAACGCGCGGCCGAAGCCGGACACCCGGTCCGCGTGCACGCCGAACGAACGGGCCAGTCCGACGAAATCCGGGCTGTCCCAGTCGACCCCGCGGTGCGGCAGTCCTTCCTGGTCCTGGTCGAAGCGCAGCATGCCGTAGCCGCCGTCGTCGACGACCACGACCGTCACCGGCAGCTGTTCCTCGGCGAGCGTCGCCAAATCCCCTACCGCGTAAAGGAAACCGCCGTCGCCGGTGACGCACAGAACGCGCCCGCCGCCCGCCGCCTCGGCCGCCGCGCCCGCGCCGAGCGACGCCGGGAAGCCGTAGCCGAGCGTGCCCCAGCCCATCGGGTACGCCAGCCGCCGCGGCGCGCGGACCCGGTGGAAGCCGCCGATCCAGTATCCGGCGACGCACATGTCCGTGACGATCGTCCCGTCCGCGGGGAGCACTTCCTCCAAAGTGGACAGAAAGTCGGCGGCCTGCGGTTCCTCGTCGCGGATGCGCCTGCGCACCCGGCGGCCGATGCCGGCCAGCCGCGCGGTCAGTTCGTCCAGGCCGGGCCGCGGATCCGGATGCAGGGATTCGACGACGCGGCGGGCGTCGCCGACCAGGGCGACGTCCGGCCGGTAGTTCTTCGCCGCGTCGCCCGCGTCGACGTTGACCGCGATCAGCTTCGGCGGCGCGGGCATCTGCCAGTTCTGCGTCATCAGGCCGTCGAAATCGGTGCCGATCGCGAGCACCACGTCGGCCTCGTCCCACAGCTGCCCGACCTCCGGCGCGTGCACCGGATTCGGGGCCAGGCAAGGATGTTCGGGCGGAAGCAGACCGCGCGCGCCGAAGGTGGTGACCACCGGCGCGGCCAGCCGTTCAGCGAGATGCCCGATCGCTTCGCCCGCTTCGGAGCGCAACGCGCCGCCGCCCGCCCAGATCAGCGGACGGCGTGCGGACGCCAGCAGCTCCGCCGCGCGCGGCAGATCCGGCAGGTCGAGCACGCGTTCGGCGGGCGGCGCGGGCGGTTCGCGCGGCGGCGTGGTCTCGCGGAGGAAATCGGTCGGAATGCCCAAATACACCGGACCGCTTTGCGGCATCAGCGCGAGCCGGGCGGCGCGGTGCAACGTCGCGGCGATCTGGTCCGCGCGGTGCACCGTGAAACCGGCTTTCGTCACCGGGGCGAACATCGCCTGCTGATCGGAGGTTTCGTGCAGCACTCCGCGCACGACACCCGGACGGCGCAGCGTCGACGGAATGTCCGTCGCGATCACCAGCACCGGAGCCGCGGACGCCATCGCTTCGCCGACCGCACCGAGCGTGTTCGCCGCGCCGGGTCCGGTGGTCACGAGCGCGACGCCGAGTTTTCCCGTCCTGCGCGCATAACCGTCGGCGGCGTACCCCGCGGTCTGTTCGTGCCGGACGTTGACGAGCCGGATCCCGGTGTCCGCCAACGCCTCCCACAGCGGCAGGTTGTGGACTCCCGGCAGGCCGAACACCACCTCGGTCCCGAGAGCCGTGAGCGCGTCCCCCAGCTGCTGAGCTCCAGTCCGTCCTGCCACGCCAGCGATGGTATCCGCCTCGCGTAAGCAGCTGCAGACAACGTCACCGGACAGGGATTGTCATCGCCGCGCGGCCCCGCTGTCCCCCGTCCGGCCGCGAGATCTGAGGCGCCGCCTTTTTCGTGCGTACACTCCGGGTGCCGGGGACGCCGAGGTCCCCGCGGCAGCGGAAAGGGGTGGCCGAATGCCGTTGATGCCGGTGACCGACTCGATGTTCCTGATGGTCGAGACCCGCGAGCACCCGATGCACGTAGGCGGGCTCCAACTGTTCCGCAAACCCGACGGCGCGGGCGACGACTATCTGCGCGACCTCCGCCGCTCCCTCCTCGAATCGGACAACATGCGCGGCGTGTTCCGGATGCGGCCGAGCCGTCCGGTGAACACCGTCGGGCACGTGCGCTGGTCGCGCGACACCGATCTGGAACTCGACTACCACTTCCGGCACTCCGCGCTGCCGCAGCCGGGCCGGATCCGCGAACTGCTCGAACTCACCTCGCGCTGGCACAGCACGCTGCTCGACCGGCACCGGCCGCTGTGGGAAACGCACCTCATCGAAGGACTGCGCGACGGCCGGTTCGCGGTGTACTCGAAGATCCACCACGCGCTGATGGACGGCGTTTCGGCCCTGCGGCATCTGCAGGGCACGCTGTCGGACGACCCCGCTGACCTGGGCTGCCCGCCGCCGTGGGGTTCGCGCGACAAGCCGGCCGCGAACCGCAACGGCCGTGCCTCCGCGTCGCCGTTCGCCCTCGTGGGCAAAACGTTCGAGCAGGTCGCGGGCATCGCGCCGGCCGCGGCGAAGGTGGCGCGCGAGGCGTTCCGCGAGCACCGGCTCACGCTGCCGATGCAGGCGCCGAAGACGATGCTGAACGTGCCGATCGGCGGCGCACGCCGGTTCGCCGCGCAGTCCTGGCCGCTCGACCGGGTGCGCGAGGTCGCGACGGCCGCGGGCGTGTCCCGCAACGACGTGGTGCTCGCGATGTGCTCCGGCGCGCTGCGCGACTACCTGATCGAGCAGAGCGCGCTGCCGGACGCGCCGCTGGTCGCGATGGTCCCGGTGTCGCTGCGCGGCCGCGACTCCGGCGACGCGACCGGCAACAACATCGGCGCGCTGCTGTGCAACCTCGCCACCGACCTGACCGATCCGGCGCAGCGGCTGGCCGCGATTTCGGAGTCGATGTCGAACGGCAAGAAGCTGTTTTCGCAGCTGTCGCCGCTGCAGACGCTGCTGCTGTCCGGGATCAACGTGGCCCAGCTGGGCGCGTCGCCGATCCCCGGAGTCGTCGGCAACACGCGGCCGCCGTTCAACCTGGTCATCTCGAACGTGCCCGGCCCGCGCAAGCAGATGTACTGGAACGGCGCGGCGCTCGACGGCATCTACCCGGCGTCGGTGCTGCTCGACGGGCAAGCCCTGAACATCACGCTGACCAGCAACGGGGACAATCTCGACTTCGGCGTCACCGGGTGCCGGCGCAGTGTCCCGCACCTGCAGCGGATCCTGACGCATCTGGACACCGCGCTCGCCGAACTGGAGTTCGCGACCCGGGGGTAGCCCGGTCACTGAACAACGGCGGGTACGTGAGGGGAACCCTCACGTACCGTCGTCCGGATGCGCCGGAGACAGCGTCGCTGCCGCTGGTTATTCGATTGACAGCCGCGGGAGGCTCGGCCGGTGAGCCTCCTGGAGCCGTTGCGGCACCGCAGTTTCCGTGCCCTCGCCGCCGGGCGGACGCTCGGCACCTTCGGCAATTCGGTCGCTCCGGTCGCGCTCGCGTTCGCGGTGCTCGACCGCACCGGGTCGGCGGTCGATCTCGGGCTGGTCGTCGGGGCGCGGTCGCTCGCGAACGTGCTGCTGCTCCTTTTTGGCGGCGTGCTCGCGGACCGGCTGCCGCGCGCGGTGATCCTCCAGGGCACCGAGATCGCGGCCGGGCTCAGCCAGGCGCTGATCGCCGCGAGTGTCCTTTGTGGATTCTCTTCGGTCCCGTTCCTGATCTCGCTGAGCGTGGTCAACGGCGCGGTCTCGGCGATGTCGCTGCCCGCGTCGGCGGCGATCACGCCGCAGACCGTGCCGCGCGACCTGCTGGCCCCGTCGAACGCGTTGCTGCGGCTGCTGGTCAACGGCGGTCGCATCGCCGGGGCGGGAGTCGCCGGGGTCGCGGTGGCGGCGGTCGGATCCGGCTGGGCGCTGGCGGTCAACGCGCTGCTGTTCTTCGCCGCCGCGCTCGCCTACCACGCGGTCCGGCTGCCGCGCGCCGAACGAGCGCCGGGCAGCAGGCCGATCGCCGATCTGATCGCCGGATGGCACGAATTCCGGTCCCGCACCTGGGTGTGGGCGGTGGTGGCGCAGTTCGCCGTCGTCAACGCCGCCGGGTTCGGCGCGCTCACGGTCATCGGGCCGGTGGTGGCGGACGAGACGTTCGGGCGGTCCGGCTGGGGACTGGCGCTGGCGATGCAGACCGCGGGCGCGCTGCTCGGCGGGCTCGTCGCCGCGCATTGGCAACCGCGGCACGCCTTGTTCCTCGGGGTGGCTCTGGTGACGATGGACGCGCTGCCGGCACTGACGCTCGGCTGGTGGCCGTCGCTCGTCCCGGCGCTGATCGCGATGCTGGTGGCCGGGCTGGCGATGGAGCAGTTCAGCGTCGCCTGGGACGTTTCACTGCAGCAACACGTCCCGCCGGACCGGCTGGCGCGCGTCTACTCCTACGACATGCTGGGGTCGATCGCCGCGATGCCGCTCGGGCAGATCGCGGCGGGTCCCCTTGTGCAGCACTTCGGCCGCGAAACGGTGCTCGTCACGTGCGGGGTGCTGGTTGTCGTCGCGACCGGGCTCGCGTTGTGCAGCCGGGAGATCCGGCAGCTCACGAACCGGCAGGCGGCACCGGTCGCACCGACAGGAAGTTGACCGCGCTCGCGCTGAACACCAGCTCGTCGTCGCCGTTGAACAGTTCCATCTTGGTGCGCACGAGGCCGCGGTCGGGCTTCGACTTCGACAGCCGCGCCTCGGTGACGGTCGCCCTCATCCGCAGCCGGTCCCCCGGCCGCACCGGCCGCGGCCAGCGCAGTTCGTCGACACCCGGGCTGCCGAGGCTCGCGACCGACGACAGGTAGTGGTCGGCGAACATCCGCATCATCAGGCTCGACGTGTGCCAGCCGCTCGCGACCAGCCCGCCGAACGGGCCCTCCTTCGCCGCCACCGGATCGACGTGGAAGCTCTGCGGGTCGTACTTTTCGGCGAACTCGACGATCTCCGCCTCGGTAACGGTCGTGTCGCCGAACTCGTACACCGATCCCTCGGGGTAGTCCTCGAACCAGCGGTCGTCGATGGGCGCGGTGAACTCGGTCATGCGGGACAGCCTGCCACAGCTTGTCACCGGCGAAACGTGCCGAGAGTCTCCCGCGCGGACATCACGGCGCGGCCCAGGGCCGGACCTCCTCGAGCAGCTTCGCCACCGCCAGCACCAGGTCGTCCGAATGCCGGGGACCGACGATCTGCAGCCCCACCGGAAGGCCCGATTCGGTGCGCCCGGCCGGGACGCTGATCGCGGGCTGCTGCGTCATGTTGAACGGGTAGGTGAACGGCGTCCACTCCGGCCATTCGGTCATCCCGCTGCCCGGCGGCACGTCGTGGCCGGCCTCGAACGGCGGGATCGGGACGGTCGGCGTGAGCAGCACGTCGTAGCGGGTGTGGAACTCGCCCATCAGGATGCCGAGCGCGGCGCGTTCCGCGGTCGCGTCGAGGTAGTCGCCCGCCGAGTAGGTGCGGCCCTGTTCCCACACGCGGAGCAGGCCCGGGTCGATCCGCGACTCGCTGCCCGGCGGGAACGCTTCGAGGGACTTCGCCGCGCCCGCGGACCACAGCACGTCGAAGGCGTCCTTCGGGTCGGCAAATCCGGGGTCGGCCTGCTCCACCTGCAGTCCGGCGTCGGCGAGGGACTGCACCGCAGACTGGACGATCGCCGCGACTTCCGGGTCCACGTCGGCGAAACCGAGCGTCGGCGAGTACGCGGCGATGAGCCCGCGCACGTCGCGCCGCACTGCCTCGCGGTACGCGCTGATCGGCGGCGCGAGCCCGGTCGGGTCGCGGTGGTCCGGCAACGCGAGAACGTCCAGCAGCAACGCCGTGTCGTCCACGCTGCGCGCCATCGGACCGGCGTGCGCGAGCGGGCCGAACGGGCTCGCCGGGAACAGCGGGACCCGGCCGTGCGTCGGCTTCATGCCGACGATTCCGCAGAACGACGCGGGAATCCGGATCGAGCCGCCGCCGTCGGTGCCGACGGACAGCTCGCCCATCGCCGCCGCGACCGCGGCCGCGCTGCCGCCGCTGGACCCGCCCGCCGTCATCCGCGGGTTCACCGGATTGCGCGTGATGCCCGCGAGCGCGCTGTCGGTGACGCCCTTCCAGGCGATCTCCGGCGTGGTGGTCTTGCCCAGCACGACCAGGCCCGCCTCGCGCATCCGCGCCATCACCGGGCTGTCGACCTCCCACGGCTGGTCGGCCGGGATGCTCGTGGAACCGCGCAGCGTCGGCCAGCCCTGGGTGAGGAAGATGTCCTTGATCGACGCCGGGACGCCGTCGAGCGCACCGATCGGATTCCCGTCGCGCCAGCGCGCCTCGGCCGCTTTCGCCTGTTCGAGCGCGCGGTCGGCGTCGACGAGGCAGTAGGCGTTGACCTCGCCGTCGCGGTCCTCGATGTTCTGCAGGGCGCTCTTGGTCGCCTCGACCGGCGACAGTTCGCCGGTGGCGTAGGCGGCGACGAGTTCGCTGGCGGTCAATTCCCGGTCGCCCATCCGGCGCCTCCCTGCGATTCGGACGGCACGTAGCCGAGCCGTTTGTCCACGACGTTCCAGAGCGGTTCCCCGGCGAGCCAGCGCCGGAAATTCCCCGCGAACACCTCTACCAGCGTCCGCCGCCAGCCGAGGAAGTCCCCCGACATGTGCGGGGACAGCAGAACGTCCGGCATGGTCCACAGTGGACTCTCGGCGGGCAGCGGCTCGGTTTCGAAGACGTCGAGCGCGGCGCCGGCGATCTCCCCCGCCCGCAGCGCCGCGACCAGATCGGACGTGACCACCAGTTCGCCGCGCCCCACGTTGACGAAGCGCGCGGACGGTTTCATCGCGGCGAACGCGGCGGCGTCGAACATGCCCTTGGTCTGGTCGGTGAGCGGCGCGACCGCGACGACGTAGTCGAACTCGGACAGATACCCCGTCAGCCCGGCGGATTCGTGCACGATGCCGAAGTCCGGGTCCCCGACCCGGGCCCGCCGCCCCGCTCCGGACACGCGCATCCCGGCCGCGCGCAGCATCCGCGCGATGGCCCTGCCGATCGGTCCGGTGCCGACCACCAGCACCTCCCGCCCGGCGATCCGCTCGGTCTCGCGGTGCTGCCACGTGCCGGCGCGCTGCAGGTCGAGCGAACGCGCGAAGTCCTTGGCGAACGACAGCACGACGCCGAGCACGTACTCGGCGATGGCGTCGTCGAACACCCCGCGCGAGTTCGTGAGCACGACGTCGCTCTCGCGCAGCCCCGGGAACAGCACCGGGTCGACCCCGGCGCTCGCGATGTGCAGCCACTGCAACCGGTCCGCGGCGGGCCAGGCGCCGGGGACGGCCCCGGACAGGAAGTCGTAGACGAAAAGCGCATCGGCGCCGGCCAGCGCACCGGCGAGGCCGCGCTCGTCGGTGTAACGAACTACCGCCGCGTCTTCGATAGCGGCCATGTCCGGTGGATGGTCTGCCCCGCAGAGCACTGCCAGTACGGGATTTTCCGGGGCGGTCACGATTGACACGGTAAAAGTGGCTCGTATGATTGTCAACAATCCGAGGACCACCCCCGGAGCACCGGACGGGCATCGGCACAGGCGTATTCCGGAGGCTGAACCTTGGATCTGGACTTCCTCGCGTTCGAGGGCCCGCTCGCCCAGCGCGGCATCGGCGTGATCGCGCCGTTCGACCTCGCGCTCGAGCGCGAGCTGTGGCGCTGGGTGCCGATGGAGGTGTCGCTGCATCTCGCCCGCACCCCTTACGAACCGGTTCCGGTGAGCATGGAGATGGCGCAACTGGTGAGCGACAGCAGGCACCTCGCCGCGGCCACGCGCGACGTGCTGCACGTGGAGCCGGAGGTGGTCGCGTACCTGTGCACCTCGGGCAGCTTCGTGAACGGCATCGACTACGAACGCTCCCTCACCAAGGCGATCTGCGACGCGGGCGCGCCGGACGCGGTCACCACGTCCGGGGCGCTGGTCGAGGTGCTGCACCAGCTCGACCTGCACCGGGTCTCGGTGCTCACGCCCTACGACGCCGATCTCACCGGCAAACTCCACGATTTCCTCGGCGAGGTCGGCGTGACCACGGTGTCCAGCGACCACCTCGGACTGGGCGGCGGCATTTGGAAGGTCAGCTACCGCACCATCGCCGAGCGGATCCTGGCCGCGGACCACCGCGACGCCGAGGCGATCTTCGTCAGCTGCACCAACCTCCCGACGTTCGACCTGATCGAACCGCTGGAAAAGGCGCTCGGCAAACCCGTGCTGACCGCCAACCAGCTGACGATGTGGGCGTGCCTGCGCCGGATGCAGCTGCCCATCGTGGGACCCGGCCAGTGGCTGCGGGAGGTGTCTTGACCAGTCCCGCTAATATTGTCGACAATTTGCGCATCCCGGAGGTTTCGTGACCACGATCGGCTTCATCTACCCCGACCACGCGGCCGAGGACGACTACCCGCTCGCGGAACAGCTTCTCGGCGGCTCCGACGGCGACATCAGCCTGCCGGTCGCGCACATCTACGGCACCGACCTGCACGCCGTGCCGGAACTGCTCGACCTCGGCAGCGAAGCCCGGCTCGCCGAAGGCGCGCGGCTGCTCGCGAAGCACCAGCCGGAAGCGGTGGTGTGGGCGTGCACGTCCGGCAGCTTCGTGTACGGCTGGGACGGCGCGCGCAACCAGGCCGACCAGCTCGCCAAGGCCGCCGGAGTGCCGGCCTCGAGCACGTCGTTCGCCTTCGTGCACGCGGCGAAAGCCCTTGGCGTGCAACGAGTCGCGGTGGCCGCGAGCTACCCCGACGACGTCGCGCGGCTGTTCGTGGACTTCCTCGCCGCGGGAGGCGTCGAGGTGCTGTCGATGTCGAGCGCCGACATCGACACCGCCGCCGAGGTGGGCCAGCTCGCCCCCGAGGCCGTGGTGGACCTCGCGGTGAGCCACGACCACCCGGACGCCGACGCGGTCCTGGTGCCCGACACCGCGATGCGCACACTCGGCGAGATCACCGACATCGAGGCCAAGCTCGGCAAACCGGTGCTGACCGCCAACCAGGTGACCGTGTGGGAAGGCCTGCTCCTGACCGGCACGACCCGGCTGGTGCGTTCGCTGGGCGCGTTGTTCCGGACGAGGGGCTGACCCGTGGTCGCACTGCCGGACATAGAGCCGGTCAGCCGGGAATCGACCGCCGCCGTGATCGCGCGCCAGCTGCGCGACGCGATCATGACCGGCGCGCTGCCGCCGGGCACCCAGCTCGGCGAAACCGACCTGGCCGCCCGCTTCCAGGTCTCGCGCGGCCCGCTGCGCGAGGCGATGCAGCACCTCGTGTCCGAGGGTTTGCTGCGCAGCGAACGCCACCGGGGCCTGTTCGTGATCGACCTCGAACCGGAGGATGTCTTCGACATCTACCTCGCCCGCTCGGCGGTCGAACGGGCCGCCCTGCTGTGCGCGTTCCGCGGCGACCGCGAGGCAGTGGCGGCGATGCTGGAACAGAACGTGGCCGACATGGCGGCGGCCGCGGACGATCCGGCCGCGCTGTCGGAGGCTGACCTGCGCTTCCACGAGGCGCTGATCAACGCCTCCGGCAGCAAACGGCTGGTGCGCATGGCCCGGACGCTGCTGATCGAGACGCGGATGTGCCTGACCCTGCTGCAGAGCACGTATCAGGGCGTGGAGGACCGGCTGGAGGAGCACACGAGGATCATCGAAGCCCTTCGGTCGGACGACGAGGAGACGGCGCTGCACCTGCTGGACGCGCACATGGAGGACGCGATCAGCCGGTTGCTTCCGGGACGGAGCCTGAAGGGCGGGGTCGCGGTTTCGGAGTGAGGCGGGCGGGTTTTCCGGACGGCCGCTTCTCCTCCCTCGCACCGCAGGGAGCACGCCTGCACTCGCCCCGCGCTGCCCGATTACCGCATAAGCACACGCAATCCGCGCTCGGCGGATGGCGACGCGGTCGTCTCCGCACCTGACCGGACCGCTTGCCCCCGTGGTGGCGAACCGCACGGCGGTCCGTTCCTCGCGAGCGAACCGGTGCAGCACGAAGCTGGAAGCGCGACCGGGCAATGCGAGCAGCAGCAACGGAATGGCTAAGTCCGCACCGCTCCGCCGTGGCGACCAGGAGATGCGGCTCAGCTCGCCGACGACTCCAGCGTGATCCAGTACCGCCGCACCGGCCCGTGGTCGGTCTGACGGGTTTCCTCCAGCACACCGCCCGCGCGTTCGATCGTCTTGGCGGACGCCAGGTTCTCCCCCTCGCACACCAAGAGCACGCGAGACAAACCCAGCCGCCGAGCCTCGGGCAGCATCTGGCGCAGTGCCCAAGAACCGAGACCACGGAAAACCCTGCAACAGCAACAAAAACTCACGCATAACGCACCCCCAGCACGGGCTGTCCGCCGCGGCCGGAGTTGTACTGCGGAGACCACGGGAACCAGCCCGCCGAGTCGGCGTACACCAGCTGTCTGGCTTCGATTCCCGTGCCATAGCAGCACACCGCGATGTCCAGGTGCGCCGCCGGAGCGCTGAGCTGGACGATTTCCACTCGCGGCAACCGAGGCAGCAGCCACTGCTGCCCGGGCACCGGCGGGCCGGTGTGCAGCGAGTGTTCGGCCGCGGCGTTCAGCAGCCGCACTGCCTGGTGTGGCAGCAATCCCGTGACGACCAGCTCGGGCAGGCCCTGCACGGTCAGGCCCGCGGTGTACGCCCAGGGCGGCCGGGAACCTGTTCCCAGCACGCCCTGGACGCACCAGCCGTGCTCCCTGATCTCGTCGAGCACCTCGATCAGGTACTGCTCCTCCGGTCTTTCCGGTTCCTCGCACCTCTGGCACATCGGCTCCTCCTCCCCTCGGGGACCCGTCGGCGGGTCAGGGAAGAGTCAACCGCGCGGCACCGACGAAAAATCAGCGGAGCGAAGCGGCCACCGCGGTGCCGAGCGCGGTTGTGGTAGCGGTTCCGCCGAGGTCGGGGGTGAGCGTTTCGCCCGCGGTCAGCACCTCGTCGACCGAGGCGCGGATCGCTTGTGCGGCAACGGTTTCCCCGAGGTGCTCCAGCAGCATCGCCGCGGCGAGGATCTGTGCGACCGGGTTCGCGATGCCCTGTCCGGCGATGTCCGGAGCACTGCCGTGGACCGCCTCGAACATCGACGGAAACTCACCTGATGGGTTGATGTTTCCGGACGGGGCCATGCCCAGTCCGCCGGTGATCGCGGCCGCGAGGTCGCTCAGGATGTCGCCGAACAGGTTCGACGCCACCACCACGTCGAGCCGGTCCGGAGCCTGCACCATCCGCGCGGCGAGAGCGTCCACATGGCACTGTTCCGCGCGGACGTCCGGGTACTGGCCCGCGACTTCCGCGAAAATCTCGTCCCAGTACGGCATCGAGTGGATCAGCCCGTTGGACTTCGTCGCCGACGTGACGTGCTGAGAACGCGTGCGCGCGAGTTCGAAGGCGTACCGGATGATCCGTTCCACCCCGACCCGCGTGAACACCGACTCCTGCAGCACGAACTCGTCCGGCCGCCCGGCGTTGTGCCGCCCGCCGATTTCCGAGTACTCGCCCTCGGAATTCTCGCGGACGATCACCATTTCCAGCTCGTCGGCCTTCCTCCCGGCCAGCACCGAGGACGTCCCCGGCAGCAGCCGCACCGGGCGCAGGTTGACGTACTGCTGGAACGCCCGCCGCAACGGGATCAGCAGGCCCCACAACGAAACGTGGTCCGCGACGCCGGGGAAGCCGACCGCGCCGAGCAGGATGCCGTCGAACCCCGACAGCTGCTCGACCCCGTCCTCGGGCATCATCGCGCCGGTCTTCGCGTACCGCTCGCAGCTCCAGTCGAATTCGGTCCATTCCAAGGAGAATCCGTACTTGTCCGCGGCGGCGTCGAGGACCCGGCGCGCCTCGATCGTGACGTCGACCCCGATCCCGTCGCCGGGGATGCTCGCGATCCGATGGGTCACAGGTTCACCGCGATGTACTTGGTCTCCAGGAATTCCTCGATGCCGACCGTGCCGCCCTCGCGGCCGAGACCGGACTGCTTGACGCCGCCGAACGGGGCCGCCGGGTTGGACACGATGCCCTGGTTGAGGCCGATCATCCCGGCTTCAAGGCGTTCCGACACCCGCAGCGCGCGCTTCAGGTCGCTGGTGAACAGGTAGGACACCAGGCCGAATTCGGTGTCGTTGGCCTTTTCGACCGCCTCGTCCTCGGTGTCGAACGGGGTGATCGGCGCGACCGGGCCGAAGATTTCCTCGCTGGCCAGCCGAGCGTCCACCGGAACGTCCGTGAGCACGGTGGCCGGGTAGAAGTGCCCGGGACCGTCGACCCGCGAGCCACCGGTGAGCACCCGCGCGCCCTTGTCCGTGGCGTCCTTGACCAGTTCGGTCACCTTCTTCACCGCGGCCTCGTCGATGAGCGGGCCGACCACGACGCCTTCGTCGGTGCCGCGGCCCATCGGCAGCGCCTGCATCCGCTCGGTGAGCCGGCGGGAGAATTCCTCGGCCACGCCGCGCTGCACGTAGAACCGGTTGGCCGCGGTGCACGCCTCGCCGATGTTGCGCATCTTCGCCTGCATCGCGCCCTCGACCGCGGCGTCCAGGTCCGCGTCGTCGAACACGACGAACGGCGCGTTGCCGCCCAGTTCCATCGACGTGCGCAGCACCTTCTCCGCGCACTGTTCCAGCAGCTTGCGCCCGACCCCGGTCGAGCCGGTGAACGACAGCTTGCGCGCGCGTCCGTCGCGGATCAGCGGCTCCATCACGCCGCCCGCGTCCTTGGTGGTGACGACGTTCAGCACGCCTTCGGGCAGTCCGGCGTCGGCGAGGATCTGGGTAAGCGCGAGCATCGACAGCGGCGTCTGCGCGGCGGGCTTGATGACCATCGTGCAACCCGCGGCGACGGCCGGGCCGATCTTGCGCGTGCCCATCGCCATCGGGAAGTTCCACGGCGTGATGAGCAGCGTCGGTCCGACCGGCTGGCGCGCGATCAGGAATCGTCCGTTGCCGTTCGGGGCCACCGCGTAGCCGCCGTCGATCCGCACCGCCTCCTCGGCGAACCAGCGGAAGAACTCGGCGGCGTAAGTGATCTCCCCGGCGGCCTCGGCCAGCGGCTTGCCCATTTCCAGCGTCATCAGCAGCGCCAGCTCGTCGCGGCGCTCGATGAGCTTGTCGTACGCGCGGCGCAGGATCTCGCCGCGCTCCCGAGGGGCGACCGCGGCCCAGTCGGCCTGTGCCGCGACGGCCGCGTCGAGCGCCGCGAGGCCGTCCTCCGGCCCGGCGTCCGCGACCTGGCACAGCACCTCGCCGGTGGAGGGGTCCTGCACGTCGAAGGTCTTGCCGCTGCGCGCGGAGACCCACTTGCCGCCGATGAAGAGTTCCTTGCCGACCGCGCTCACGACGCCGTTCTCGGTGATCCCGCTCATCCAGCTCGCTCCTGTTCCTGTTGTCCCGAACTCATGCTATGGATATTGTCAACAATCGACAACCGTCTCCACCCGCACCCAGGAGGGCGCCGCATGGCCCAGCTTTCCCCGCTGCTCAAGCAGGCAACGCCCGTCGTCGTCGACCACGGTGAAGGGGTTTACCTCTACGACGTGGACGGGAAACGTCATCTCGACTTCACCGCGGGCATCGGGGTGACCAGCACCGGCCACTGCCACCCGCGCGTGGTCGAAGCCGCGCGCGAGCAGATCGGCAAGCTCGTGCACGGCCAGTACACGACAGTCATGCACAAACCGCTGCTCGAACTGACCCGCAAGCTCGGCGACGTGCTGCCGTCCGGGCTCGATTCGCTCTTCTACGCGAACTCCGGCAGCGAGGCCGTGGAGGCCGCGCTGCGGCTGGCCCGGCAGGCGACGAAGCGGCCGAACGTCATCGTGTTCCAGGGCGGTTTCCACGGCCGCACGGTCGCCGCCGCGACCATGACCACCTCCGGCACGCGGTTCAGCGCGGGCATCTCGCCGCTGATGTCCGGCGTGCACGTCGCGCCGTTCCCGTACGCCTACCACTACGGCTGGGACGAGGAGACCGCGACGAAGTTCGCCTTGCGCGAGCTGGACTACCTCTTCCAGACCGTCTCCGCGCCGAACGAGACGGCAGCGTTCTTCATCGAGCCGGTGCTCGGCGAGGGCGGCTACGTCCCGGCCAACACCGAGTTCATGGCCGGGCTGCGCGAACGCGCCGACCGGCACGGGATCCTGCTGGTGCTCGACGAGGTGCAGGCCGGATTCGGCCGCACCGGCAAGTTCTGGGGCCACGACCACTTCGACGTCCACCCGGACGTCGTGCTGATCGCGAAGGGCCTCGCGAGCGGCTTCCCGCTTTCGGGCATTGCCGCTTCGGAAGAGTTGATGGCGAAGGCGTACCCGGGGTCGCAAGGCGGCACGTACGGCGGCAACGCGGTGTCGTGCGCGGCGGCGATCGCGACGCTCGACGTCATTCAGGACGAAGGCTTGGTCGAGAACGCCGCGGAGCGTGGCCGTCAGCTTCTCGAGGGCGCGCGCGTCATCGCGGACAAGACGCCGGCTATCGGCGACGTACGCGGTCTCGGGCTCCTCGTGGGCACTGAGTTCACGACAGCGGACGGCGAACCGGACACGGCCACCGCGCAGGCCGCGCAGCAGGCAGCTGCCAAGAGCGGACTGCTGTTGCTCACCTGTGGCGCGTACTCGAACGTCGTGCGCATGGTGCCGCCGCTCGTCGTCAACGCGGAACAAGTCGACGACGCGCTGCGCATCTGGGGCGAGGTCGTCACGTCGGTCACGGGGAGCTGAAGCATGGCGCGCTACATCACCATCAGCCTCGACAAGCGCGGCGTCACCTGCCGCGCCCGGCTGCTCGACGACGAAGCACCGCGCACCTGCAAGGCGGTGTGGGACGCGCTGCCGCAGAGCGGTTCGGCCTACCACGCGAAGTACGCGCGCAACGAGGTCTACACGCTCGTGCCGCCCTTCGCCGAGCCCAAGCCGGGCCGCGAGAACCCGACCATCACCCCGATTCCGGGCGACGTCGTCTACTTCGGATTCGAGGCGTGGGAAATCGGCAATCCGGCGTACGGCTACGACGAGGGCAGCGAGGCGCACAGCGACCAGGGTGCCACCGATCTCGCGATTTTCTACGGCCGCAACAACCTGCTGATCAACGGCGACGCGGGCTGGGTGCCCGGCAACGTGTTCGCGACGATCGAGGAGGGCCTGTCCGAGATGGCCGAAGCCGCGCAGGATCTGTGGCTGCGCGGCGTGGAAGGCGAGACGCTGTCGTTCGCTCGCGCTGACTGACAGTCGCTCCAGGGCCGGTTCCTCCGCTGCGGAGGGACCGGCCTTTCGCTTGCCCGGATCGGGCCGGATTGTCCCTCCGGAGTGAAGCCGGGTTAACCCTCCGCGATCATGAGCGCGGCCCAAGATTCGCGGCCGGACAAGGGATTCAGCCCTGATGATCACCCGGCGGTGTGAACCTCGGCAACTCACCAATCGTGGCTTCGCATTCACCGGTTCGAGGGGCCGCGCCGCCCGGTTGCCGCAGTGCGCGTCTGCTACCCAGGGTGATCGACGCCGGCGTTCGCTACGAACCGTGGCGAAGAGTCCACAGTGCACCCCCGGCGGCAAACCCGAAAGCCTTACATGTTTAACATGGGAAGATTCCCCGGCCGCCGATCCCTTGCCAGCACAGGGAAATCCGCGTTTTGACACCGCGAGCGGGCCGGTGGAAATCTGCGATGGCTCCTCGCGAGAGCACCAAGGAAGAACAATCCGAACAAGGAGCCCCTCAATGCAGATGTTCACCCAGCACGTGCACCACGGCCACGACCTGATCTCGGGTCTGCTCGCGCACCTGGCGCACGTGCTCGGCTGGCTCGTCTGACCGGCACCGAGGATTAACCCAGGGGCCGGCCTGTTGGCGCGGGCCGGTCCCTGCTTGGGTTCTCTCCCTTCCTGGCCACGCGCGCGGCGTGGCCTTTTTCGTGCCCGCGTCGGCTAACGTGAAAACTATTCATGGCCAGCCTCGGACCAGAACGGCTAGGCTGCGGCCACGAAGCACGCGCGCACGAGGGAGTGGCATGAGCGAGATCGCTGCACAGCTGGCGGGGGCCGTCGGAGCGGGGAACCTGCTGACCGGTGACGCGATTTCCGACGACTACGCGCACGACGAGGCGCTCAGCACGCCGGGGCAGAAACCGGCGTACGTCGCGAAACCCGCCACTGCCGAAGAGGTCTCCGCGCTGGTGAAGATCGCCGCCGCCGAGGGCGTCCCGGTGACCGCGCGCGGGTCCGGCAGCGGGCTGTCCGCCGCGGCGCGACCGGTCGAAGGCGGGCTGCTCGTCTCGTTCGAGCGGATGAACTCGGTGCTCGAGATCGACACCGGCAACCACGTCGCCGTCGTCCAGCCGGGCGTCACGCTGGCCGAACTCGACGCGAAGACCGCCGAACACGGCCTCACCTACCCCGTCTATCCCGGCGAGCTGAGCGCGAGCGTCGGCGGCACCGTCGGCACCAACGCCGGCGGGATGCGCGCGATCCGCTACGGCATCACCCGCGGCAACGTCTCCGGTTTGCAGGCGGTGCTCGCGACCGGCGAGATCATCCGCGTCGGCGGCCGGATGTCGAAGATCTCCAGCGGCTACGACCTCACCCAGCTGATCATCGGCTCGGAGGGCACGCTCGCGCTGGTGACCGAGGTGATCGTAAAACTGCAGCCCAGGCTGCCGCACGGCGCGACGGTGCTGGCCCCGTTCGACGATTTCGAGCAGGTGATGGCGGCCGTGCCGAAGATCGCCGCGAGCGGTCTCGCCCCGCAGATCCTCGAGTACATCGACAACATGACGATGGCCGCGATGGTCTACAACGACAAGCTCGAACTTGGCGTCCCGGCGGAAATCCGCGACCGGACCCAGGCGTATCTGGCCGTGGCGCTGGAAAACCGGGTGGCCGACCGGCTCGGCGAGGACGTCGAAGCGCTCGGCGAACTGCTCACCGAACTCGGCGCGATCGACGCCTACGTGCTCGAAGGCGGAGCCGCCCGCAAGCTCATCGAAGCCCGCGAAAAAGCCTTCTGGAACGCCAAAGCCGCGGGCGCGGACGACGTGATCGACGTGGTGGTGCCGCGGACCGCGATGCCGCAGTTCCTGGCCAAAGCCCGCGAGCTGGCGATGGCCGCCGGCGGCGGCGCGATCGGCTGCGGCCACGCCGGCGACGGCAACGTCCACCTGGCGATCTTCTGCAAGGACCCGGACACCCGCTCGCAGCTGCTGACCGACATCTTCGGTTACGCGTACGAACTCGGCGGCGCGATCTCCGGCGAGCACGGCCTCGGCCGCACCAAGACCAAGTACTACGCCAAACTCGAAGACCCGGCGAAGCTCGATCTGCTGCGCCGGGTCAAGGAAAGCTTCGACCCGGCCGGGATCCTGAACCCCGGCGTTCTGTTCGCGCAAACCGGAAAGTGAGCACAGTGAGCACGCTCAACGGCGCCCAGTCCCTCATCCGCACGCTCGTCGACAGCGGGGTCGACGTGTGCTTTTCCAACCCCGGCACGTCGGAAATGCATTTCGTCGCCGCGCTCGATTCGGTACCGGAGATGCGCGGGGTGCTCGCGTTGTTCGAGGGCGTCGTGACCGGTGCCGCGGACGGGTACGCACGGGTCGCCGGCAAGCCCGCCGCGACACTGCTGCACCTCGGTCCCGGTCTCGGGAACGGCCTGGCGAACCTGCACAACGCGCGGCGCGCGCACACGCCGGTGGTCAACGTGATCGGCGACCACGCCACCTATCACAAGCAGTACGACGCCCCGCTGGAGTCGGACATCGACGCCATCGCGGGCTCGCTCGAGGGCTGGGTTCGCCGGTCCGGGCACACGAAGGACGTCGGCGCGGACGCCGCGGCGGCGGTCGCGGCGGCACAGGACGCCCCGGGCCGGGTCGCGACGCTGATCCTTCCCGCCGACGCGTCGTGGGGCGAGGGCGGCGAAACGTGCGAGCCGATCCCGCCGCGCGTGCCGCAGACGGTCGACTCGACAACCGTGCAGAAGATCGCGGACGTGCTCGGCAGCGGTGAGCCGGTGGCGTTGCTGATCGGCGGGTCCGCCTGCCGTGAAGCCGGTTTGCGCGCGGCCAGCCGGATCGCGGCCGCGACCGGGGTGAAGGTGCTCGCCGAGACGTTCCCGGCGCGGCTGGAACGCGGTGCCGGCTTGCCGAACATCGAACGGCTGGGATATCTCGCCGAGCAGGCGAAGTACCAGCTGGACGGGATCAAGCACCTGATCATCGCGGGCACGAAGGCGCCGGTGTCGTTCTTCGCCTACCCCGGCATGCCGAGCGAACTGACCCCGGAAGGCGCGGACGTCCACGTCCTCGCGAACGTCGGGCAGGACGTCCCGGCCGCGCTCGAAGCGGTCGCCGCCTTGGTCGCCGCGGACACCGAGCCGGTTTTGCAGGAGGCCGGACGGCCGGAGCTGCCGAGCGGTCCGCTCACCGTGCAGAACTGGGTCGACGTGATCGGCGCGCTGCTGCCGGAGAACGCGATCATCGTGGACGAGGCGAACACGTCCGGTCTCATGCTCCCCGCCGCGACCGCGGGCGCGCCGCGGCACGACGTGCTGACCCTGACCGGCGGCGCGATCGGCTACGGGATGCCGGTGGCCGTCGGCGCGGCGATCGCGGCTCCGCGACGACCGGTGATCAACCTCGAATCCGACGGCAGCGCGATGTACACGATCTCCGCGCTGTGGTCGCAGGCGCGCGAGAACCTTGACGTCACCACGGTGGTGCTCAACAACAACGCGTACGCGATCCTGCGGATGGAACTGCAGCGCGTCGGCGCGTCCGGCGATGGGCCGCGCGCGAAGGACCTGCTGGACATCGGCCGTCCGGACCTGGATTTCGTGAAGATCGCCGAAGGCATGGGCGTTCCGGCGACCCGGGCCACGACCGCGGAGGAGCTGGCCGAACAGTTCCGGCGCGCAGTCGCCGAACCGGGCCCGCACCTGATCGACGCGGCCGTCCCGCCGCTGCTCTGACGCTCGTGAGTGTTTATGCCGGTTCTAATACTCCAGCTGTAGTTCGTGATCGGGT
>NZ_SDLS01000048.1:0-44344 GCF_004522315.1 Amycolatopsis sp. CFH S0740
GGGTCCACCCACCCACACCCGCACCTTAAAACTCAAGCTCAGGGTTCCCCTCACGTACGTCCGCATGGCCTCGAGACGGGAATGCGTTATTCCGCCTGGCAGCCAGAAGGGCGCCGCCGGGATTCCCGGCGGCGCCCTCACCGCTGATCAACTGCCGCGGCCCCCGCGGCACAGCTGCCGAAAAGAACGCTCAGGCGCTGGCCTTCTTGCGCGTCGCGCGCTTGCGAGCCGGCTTGGCCGGAGCCTCGGTGTCGCGCTCCTCGTACGCCTTCACGATCTCCGCCGGGAGCCGGCCCCGGTCGGACACGGTGAAACCGTTGTTCTCTGCCCACTCGCGCATCGCCTTGTTGCGCTCGCGGTCCGCGGCGGTCGAAGCCGGCCGCGGGGACTGCCCGGCGGCCATCCGGACCTTGCGGCCGCCGACCCGGCGCGAGGCGGCGACATAGCGGGCCAGCTCTTCCCGAAGTGCGGCAGCGTTGTCTTCGGACAGGTCGATCTCGTAGCTCACGCCGTCAAGACTGAACGGGACGGTCTGTTCGGCGATGCTGCCGTCGATGTCGTCCACCATCTCGACATGGACTTTTTGCGCCATGATTCGCGTTCCTTCACCTTCTACAGGATGTGCCTGCGATTACCCTATCGTGTCGAGTGACGGTACGCGCAGCGCGACTCCATTCCGGTTCCGCCGCCGGTGCTTTCCCGGCCGGTTCCCGAACACCTTCGGTGCCCAATCCGCGACGCCGCGCACAGTTCCGGCGCGCTGGAAAATTTCCAGTATCGCGGTATTCGCACGCGGTTTCCCGCTGAGCGGACGGAAGAGCGGCCCCGAAACGGCTGAAGGCCACCGGGTCGAAACCCGATGGCCTTCGGCGGTGCGAGGAGAAAACGCGAGCTAGTTCCGCCCGGCGGGCGCACCCGTGCGCGGGTCGAGCGGAAGCTTGCCCGCCCGCGGCCACCAGAAGTTGAACATGTTCCAGAGTCCGCCCGCGCGAGTGTCGAACGAGCCGTTCCCGACCCGGCCGGAGAACCAGTTGTCCTCGATGAACTTCAGCACCGAGGTCTGGTCGGTCCGGGTGTGGTCGACGTAGTTCACCTTGCTGTAGGGCGAGACGACCAGCAGCGGCAGCCGCGGGCCGTAGCCGCAGCGGTCGGAGTGCCCGCCGAGCCCGGCCGGCTTTCCGGTGCACACGGCCTGGTCCTGCGACGCGTCCTGCGAGCCGTTGACGATCTTCGGGTTCTCGTGGTCGTACCAGCCGTCGGAGTCGTCGTAGGCGAGCACGATCGCGGTCGAACGCCACTCCGGCGACTGCTGGATCTTGTTGATCTCGTCCACGACGAAATGCTGTTCGTCGAGCGGGTCGGAATAGCCCGCGTGCCCGTCCTGGTACTCCGGCGCCTTCAGGAAGCTCACCGCGGGCATCGAACCGGCCTTGAGCGCGGCGTCGAAATCGCTCGTGTCGTACTGGTGGTTGGCCTGGTCGGTCTGCCCGATCGCCTGCACCGAGGACGGCGGCAGGTGGTGCGGGTTCGAAGTGGACTTGTAGTACTGGAACGGCTGGTGGTGCGGGCTGTAGTCCACGGAGGACTGATTGCCGACGTTCGCGTGCTTCTGCCCGCAGACCGCGTAGCCGTTCTGAGTGCCGGTCGGCTTGAAGCCGCCCTGGAACCAGCCCCACGTGACGTGCCGGTCGTTCAGCAGGTCGCCGACATTGCGGCCCTGCATCGCGCCCAGGTTGTCCTTCGCGGTGTGGTTCTTGTCCGAACAGTCGTCCCACGCCGGGTCCGGGTCGTTGATCACGGTGCCGACGCCGTCCTGGTCCGGCGACGCGACGACGTACGGGTCGCTCTTCGGCTCGTGCGTGACCGGGTCGACCGCCTGGATCCCGTGCGTCTGCCCGGAGATCAGGTTGATCGCGCCCGGGGTCGACGGGCCGAAGACGGTGTTGAACGAGTTGTCGCTCATCGAGTAGTGCTGCGCGTACTTCCACATGCCGGTGACGGTGTTGCCGTCGTAGTAGTCCATGACCAGACCCGGCTCGCCGAACAGGACCGGCTGGCCGGTGCACTTGTCGGTCTCGGTCTTCTCGACGAACTTGTCCATCTTGCCGCCGTTGAACGCGGCCTGCTCGGCGCCGTAGCTGTGGTTCTGGTCGCAGGTGAGCGCCTGGTCCGGCCCGAGCCGCTTCGGGTTGTAGGCGTTCGGGTTCCGCGTCAGCAGCTTCTCGTCGAGGCCGTTGACCTTCGGCGTGTTCTTCGCGGCCTGGAACGGGGTGCCGTTCTCGTTGGTGGCCTTCGGGTAGGTGCCGAAGTAGTGGTCGAACGAGATGTTCTCGCCGAAGATCACCACGACGTGCTTGATCGGGGTGAGCGTCGGCAGCCACGACGCCGGCAGCGGGTGCAGCGGCTGGGCCTGCGCGGACGACGCCGCGGACCCGGTGACGATCGCGAGCACGGCCGCCGAGACGAGCGCGCCCGCACCGAGCAGGCGACGGCGCCGCCTGCCGAATGCTGTGTCCACTGAGGATTCCTCCTGGTTTCGCGGGGTGAGGATCGGGGCGCGCCTCAGGCGAGGAGCGCCCGGCCGAAGTGGTCGCCGGGACCGGTGACGCCGGGCAGCGCGAAGAAGTAGCCGCCGCCGAACGGGGAGATGTAGTCGACGAGCGGTTCGTCGATCAGCCGCTTCTGCACCGCCTCGAACTGGCGCTCGAGGTCCTGCTGGTAGCAGGTGAAGACGAGACCCATGTCGAGGTTGCCGTTGGCGTCGACCCCGCGGTCGTAGTTGACCGCGCGGCGCAGGATCCGCTGTCCGTCGGTCTGCGGGGTGCGCGGATTCGCCTTGCGGATGTGGCTGGTGAGCGGGATGACGGTGCCGATCGGATCGTCGGCGTACCGGGGTTCGTCCTGTTCGGACGCTCCGTCCAGCGGCGCGCCGGTGTCCCGGCGGCGGCCGAACATGTTCTCCTGCTCGGTGATCGAGACCCGGTCCCAGAACTCGACCAGCATCCGGATCAGCCGGATCACCTGGTAACTGCCGCCGGTCGTCCACGCGGGCTCGCCCGCCCCGGACACCCACACCAGCCGGTCCATTTCGGACTCGCCCGGATTCGCGGTGCCGTCCTTGAACCCCATCAGATTGCGCGGCGTGCCGGACGGCCTTGACGGCGAACTGAAGCCGTTGATCTTCCAGCGCAGCTGCATCCCGCCACGCGTCGCGCGGGTCAGGTCGCGCAACGCGTGCAGCACGGTGTCGGTGTCGCTCGCGGACAGCGTGAGCGACAGGTCGCCATGGCATTGCGGGGCGTCGAGCGCGTCGTTGGGGAACATGGTCATCGGCTTGAGCTTCTTGGGCTTGCGTTCGGCCAACCCGTACCGACCGTCGAAAAGGGACGATCCGACGCCGACGATCACGCCAAGATCGCTCTGCGGCACGACCGGGCCGAGCACCCCCGAGTCGGCGGGCGGAGCGGTGATCCCGAGCGCGGCCGGAGCACCGCCGTTCGTGAGAAACCGCGCGCGGTCGGTGATTTCCTGGAACAAGTGCGTCAACTCGGCACGATTCTCGGCGACCACGTCGAAGGACGCGATCACGCTCTGCGCCGGCGGCTGGCGGAGAATCGCCGCCTGCCTGGGACCGTGGAAGGGAACGGTTTTGGGTTCTTCGCTCGCGCTGGCCGCCACCCCCATTCCGGCAGCCGCGGTAATCCCCGCGCCGACGACCGTACGACGCAGGAAGGACCGGCGAGAGGACTCCGTCGTCACGAGATCCTCCTCGGCTCCGCGATCGCGGCGATCGGCGCGAGCAACTCGGTCAACTCGCTGACGTCGGCATTGAGCTTCTGCCGCTGCAGCGCGGACAACTGGCTGACCGGCGTCCACGAGTCGTCCGGCTTCTTGGCACTGTCGAGTGCGGCCGCCTGCGCCCCGTCGAGGTTCGCCCGAGCGGCGGCTAGGAAGGACCGGCGAGAGGACTCCGTCGTCACGAGATCCTCCTCGGCTCCGCGATCGCGGCGATCGGCGCGAGCAACTCGGTCAACTCGCTGACGTCGGCATTGAGCTTCTGCCGCTGCAGCGCGGACAACTGGCTGACCGGCGTCCACGAGTCGTCCGGCTTCTTGGCACTGTCGAGTGCGGCCGCCTGCGCCCCGTCGAGGTTCGCCCGAGCGGCGGCTAGGAAGGACCGGCGAGAGGACTCCGTCGTCACGAGATCCTCCTCGGCTCCGCGATCGCGGCGATCGGCGCGAGCAACTCGGTCAACTCGCTGACGTCGGCATTGAGCTTCTGCCGCTGCAGCGCGGACAACTGGCTGACCGGCGTCCACGAGTCGTCCGGCTTCTTGGCACTGTCGAGTGCGGCCGCCTGCGCCCCGTCGAGGTTCGCCCGAGCGGCGGCTAGGAAGGACCGGCGAGAGGACTCCGTCGTCACGAGATCCTCCTCGGCTCCGCGATCGCGGCGATCGGCGCGAGCAACTCGGTCAACTCGCTGACGTCGGCATTGAGCTTCTGCCGCTGCGGCGCGGACAGCTGGCTGACCGGCGTCCACGAGGTGTCCGGCTTCTTGACACTGTCGAGCGCGGCCTTGGCGCGTTCCATCCAGCTGTCCACCTTGGACAGCCCCGGATAACGTGGCGCGAGAACCGGACGCAGCACATTGAGGACCGCCTGGGTCCCGTCGAGGTTCGCGCGAGCGGTGGCGAGGTTGGTGCCGCTGCCGTAATCGGTGCGGGCGGTCAGTTCGAATTGCAGGGTGTTCTCCACGATCTCGTGCGCGCGCAGACCGAGGTCGTTCGGATCGACCTGACTGTCCGCAAAGGACTTGCGGAGTTTCTGCACGTCGCTGTCCAGCTGATCGGCCACCGGCGCGAGGGCGGCGAGGTCTTCGTTGTGCCACAAGCCGGATTCGAGCCGATGGAACCCGGTGAAGTCCGGGTTCTTGATTCCGCCGGGCAGCCCGGCGGCGGTGCCGTTGATGGCCTTGTCGGAGTCGCCGAAGGCGTTATAGGCCGCGCCAAGCCGTTCGTAGTCGAGATGCGCGACGAGCCAAGCGCTCTGGCTCGCGCCGCGATCATTGGCGCGAATGGCGTCCTTCACCTTGCCGACGTCGGCGGCCAACTGGCCAAGTCCTTGCGTCACATGGGCTTGATAGGACTTCAACGGTCCGAGCAGATCGTTCTGCGTCACCGGCGCGACGCCCGGACCACGTTCGGCACCGCCGCTCACCGTGACGGTCGGTCCGACAATCGCCGACGAATCCTCGGGGAGACAACGGAATGCGTAACCTCCATTGCCGAGCGTGACCTGCATCGGCCGGGTCGTCCCGCTGCCCAGTCCCTCGACCTCGCCGTAGACCACCCCGGTCGCCGGGTCGATCAAATCGACCTCGGCGGTCACGGTTCCGGTGTTGTGCAGGCGAAAGGTCTGCACCCCTGCTCGCGGATCCGCCCAGCCCTGCCCGCAGGCCGACCGGGAGATCTGGATCTCCGGATCCTGCGCCGAAGCCCCGTCGGGCCAGACCGCGAACGCGATCCCCGCCGCGACGACCGCGATCGCGACCCCACCGCCGATCCAGCGGGCACGCACAGACCCCGGCACTATTTCCTCCACTCACACGTTCGGGCTACCGGGACGGAATTATGCGTGCGGAAAGTGAAGAAACCCTGGCCGAGAACGTCGCCTACCCGGGAATTCACCAGGACTTCAACCAAAGAACGGAAGAAGCCGGACATAGCCGCCAAAGTGCGTGGTAGTGGCTGCCCGATTCGCCGGAAATAACACCCTCAAGCCATGTCCGGATCATTCGGAATGTCCGGTTCCAGGCAAGGGGAGGTCTCGCAGTGCCGGTCTCGCCAGGGTCTCCCGGACATCCAGAAATCCCGTCAGCCTGTGTCCGTACCTGCTTCCACAGCAAAGGAACGAAGACCCATGGCGGACACTCACTCAGACCTGTTCGACCTGAGCGGGAAATGCGCACTCGTCACTGGCGGCACCAGAGGCATCGGGATGATGATCGCGCGCGGCCTCCTGCAAGCAGGCGCCCGCGTCATTGTCAGCTCACGCACAGCAGACGCGTGCGCCGAGGCAGAGCGCCTACTGTCCGAATTCGGGGACGTCCAAGCAATTCCCGCCGACCTGTCCAAGCACGACGAGTGCCAGCGTCTCGCCGACCTGGTCACCGCCAGCTCGGACCGCCTGGACATCCTCGTCAACAACGCGGGAGCGATGCGACGCGAGCCGCTGGAGACGTTCCCGACCGAAGCCTGGGACGCCGTCCTCGACCTCAACCTCAAATCGCCGTTCTGGCTGGTCCAGGCCCTGCTCCCGGCACTGCGCAAGGCAGGCACCGCCGACGATCCCGCCCGGATCATCAACATCGGCAGCATCGCCGCCATCCACGTCGCCGAGGCGCCCAACTACTCCTACGCCAGCAGCAAAGCCGCACTCCACCAACTCACCAGGGTCCTCGCCAGGGAACTTGGCCCACAACACATCACGGTGAACGCGGTCGCCCCCGGCGTGTTCCCGTCACAGATGATGGCGGCCACCATCGACGCCATCGGCGACACGATCGCGGCGAAAGCACCGCTGCGCCGGCTCGGCCGCGACGACGACATGGCAGGCGTCGCCGTATTCCTCGCCAGCCGAGCCGGGTCCTACCTGACCGGCGCCATCGTCCCGGTCGACGGCGGCACCGCCACCACCGCCTCGGGCACCTAGCGGGGTACTGCCATGGACTTAAGGTCGCGCGGCCCCGTCCGGAGGCGCGGCTTTGCGGTACGTGAGGGGAACCCTGAGGGAATCAGATTCCCTGAGGGTTCCCCTCACGTACCTGGCGGGGGTACTGGCAGGGCCTCCCTCCGGCCGCGGGCAGGGCTTACCGTGAAAGGGTGGCCATGATCGATCTGCGCAGCGAGATCAAGGAGTTTCTGAGCTCGCGCCGTGCGCGCATCACACCTGAGCGGGCTGGGCTGCCCGCCTACGGCGGCAACCGCCGGGTCAAAGGCCTGCGCCGCGAAGAGGTCGCGCTGCTGGCCGGGGTCTCGGTCGACTACTACGTGCGCATGGAACGCGGCAGCCTCGCCGGGGCCTCCGACGGCGTGCTCGACGCGGTGTCCTCGGCCCTGCAACTCGACGAGGCCGAGCGCGACCACCTGTTCCACCTCGCGCGGCAGTCCAAGACACCGGGCGGTGCCCGCCGTCGGCGGCCAGCCGTGACGGTGCGTCCGGCGCTTCAGCAAGTGCTCGCCGCCGTCACCGACGCCCCGGCGTGGATCTGCAACGGCCGCTACGACGTCCTCGCCACGAATCGCCTTGCCCGCGCGCTGTATGCGCCGGTGCTGGCCGACCCGCGACGACCGGCGAACACCGCGCGGTTCGTGTACCTGGATCCCGACGCGGCGAGCACGTTCTTCGTCGACTACGACCGGGTCGCCCGTGACGTGGCCGCGAAACTGCGCATGGAAGCGGGCCGCAACCCGCACGACGACGAGCTGATCGCCCTGGTCGGAGAACTATCGACACGCAGCGAACTGTTCCGGCAGCGGTGGGCCTCCCAGGACGTCCGGCTCCACCGGTCCGGACGCAAACGCCTGCACCATCCCGTCGTGGGCCGGCTCGACCTGGACGTCGAATCGATGGACCTGCCCACCGACCCCGGCCTGCTCCTTAACATCTACACGGCTCCCGCCGGCACGGCCGCCGCGGACGGCCTAGCCCTCTTGGCGTCGTGGGCGGCCGGCCAGGAGGAACTGGCGACCGAGACTCCGGCACTCAGCTGATCTGCCCGGCTCCCCGCTCCGCCAAGCCAGCGCGGAAAACCCGGCACCCCGCAGCGCGGATTCCCGCTAGCGTGACAGCAATTCGCACGAAGGGCGGGAGCATGAACCACACCGAACTCACCGAACGTTTCGCCACCCTGACCACCGCCCACCTGGCCGACGGCTGCCTGCGAGCCCGCCTGACCGTGCGGTGCGCCCCAGCCGGGACCAGGTCCGTCATCCCAGGCCAGAAGCTCTCCGGTCGAGTCCTGCCAGCCAGGCACGCGGGCAGCGTCGACGTCTTCCTGGAAGCGATCACCGCCGCCAGCCCCGGCGACGTCCTGGTGGCCGACAACCGGGGCCGGCTGGACGAGAGCTGTGTCGGCGATCTCATCACGGCCGAAGTCGCGGCGGCCGGACTCGGCGGGATCGTCATCTGGGGGCTGCACCGCGACACCGCCGAACTCCGCGAAATCGGCCTCCCGGTATTCAGCCTCGGCTCCCTCTCCACCGGACCCCTGCACCTCAACGACCGCGCCGCCGACGCCCTCGAATCCGCCACCGTCGGCGAATGGACCGTGACCACCGACGACCTGGTCTTCGGCGACGACGACGGCGTTCTCTTCGTCCCAGCCGCCCAAGCCGAGGAGGTCTTCCGGCTGGCCGAATCCATCCGCGAAACCGAACACCGGCAAGCCGCGAAGATCCGCGACGGCGTCCCCCTCCGCGAACAGGTCCGGTTCAGCGAATTCCTGTCCCGCCGGGAAACCGACCCGTCCTACACTTTCCGCCAGCACCTCCGCGCGAAAGACGGCGCCATTGAAGAATAAGAAAACCGCCCTGGTCACCGGAGTCGGCAGAAAAGCCGGAATAGGCGCCGCGATCGCCACCCGGCTGCAGGAAGACGGCTGGCATGTCATCACCACCTACTGGTCCGACTACGACCGCCGAATGCCGTGGGGCGCCGACGAAACCGTCCAGGGCATCGAAGCCGACCTAGCCGACCCGGAAACCCCGGCGATGCTGTTCGACCAGATCGACGACGACGTCCAAGCTCTGGTGCTAGCCCACTGCGAGTCCGTGGATTCCAGCCTGCTCGACACCACAGTGGACAGTTTCGACCGGCACTTCGCGGTGAACGCCCGCGCGAGCTGGCTGCTGATCCGGGAGTTCGCCCAACGCTACCGCGGACCGCACGGCGCGGGCCGGATCGTCACGCTGACCAGCGACCACGTGGTGCACAACCTGCCGTACGGGGCAAGCAAAGGCGCACTCGACCGGATCACCCTCGCCGCGGCCGGGGAACTCGGCCGCCTCGGCATCACAGCGAACGCGGTGAACCCCGGCCCGACCGACACCGGCTGGATCCCCGAAGCCCACCGCGAGGCGTTCGCACAGCACAATCCCCTTGGCCGGATCGGCACGCCACGCGACTGCGCGAGTCTCGTCGCGTTCCTCTGCGGCCCGGAAGGCGGCTGGGTGAACGGTCAAGTCCTCGTATCCAACGGAGGTGCGCCGTGAACGACAAACATCTCGCCTACGTCCTGCTCCCCCGCGGGGAAACCGTGCTGCTGATCCGCCGCGCGCCAGGGACTTTCCTCGGCGGGCATTGGGAATTCCCCGGCGGCACCGTCGAGCCCGGCGAAGCCCCGGAGACCACCGCGGTACGGGAAGTCGCCGAGGAAACCGGACTGCGGGTGCGGCTCGCGCGCGAACGGGCCCGCCAATCCTGGCCGGACCGCACCGGCAAACCGTTCACCGTGCACGCCGCCTACTACGACGCGCATCCGGAATTCCTCGGCGACCTTCAGCTCAACCCGGCCGAACACGACGACCATCGCTGGCTGACCCCCGCCGACGCGGCCGGACTCCCCCTGTCCGACCACGTCAGGCAGGTATTGCTCGGCTGAAATCCCGAGCCAGCTGCGCGGCCCGGTCCCGCAGCAACGACCGGGCCTCGGCGACGCACCGGTACTCGTCCGGCTCCACGTCGGTCAGCGCGTACACCCCGGCGAAGCCCGCTTCCCGCCATTCCGGCGCGGACAGCAGACATCGCCCGGCCAACGCGACGACCGGCGTGCCGCCCGCTGCACGGAGAACGCCCACTGGCGCTTTTCCGTGCAGCGACTGGGTATCCAGCGAGCCCTCGCCGGTGACGACGAGCCGCGCGTCGCGAGCCGCGGCCGGGAAACCCAGCAGCTCCAACAGCAACTCGATCCCCGGCCGAATGCGAGCGCCGAGTCCGGTGAGCACACCGAACCCGACGCCGCCTGCCGCGCCAGCGCCCGGGGTGGTGGCGTGCGCGGAGCCCACAACTTCGGCCCACCGAGCGAGCCCGCGTTCCAGCAACGCGATCTCGGACGGACCGGCGCCCTTCTGCGGCCCGTACACCGCGGCGGCGCCATCCACACCCAGCAACGGGTTATCCACATCGGACGCCAGGACAATGTCCACTTCGGGCAGTCCGGACAGCTCCACTGTGGACAACTCGGTCAACGCGGCACCGCCCGGCGGAAGCGGCGCGCCGGAAGCGTCGAGCAATCGCGCGCCCAACGCGGTCAGCAATCCGGCTCCGCCGTCAGTGCAGGCACTGCCGCCGACCCCGAGCACGATCTGCGTCGCCCCGGCGGCACGGGCGGCCGCGATCAGCTCGCCCGTGCCGTAGCTCGACGCGGTCAGCGGTTCCGGCCGACCGCCGGGCAGCCGGTGGAGGCCGGACGCCTCCGCCAGCTCGACCACGGCGACCGACCCGCGCAGCGCGTAGTACGCGGTGATCCGGCGGCCGGTCGGCCCGGAAACCCGCACCGGGACCCGCTGGAACCCGGCGGCGACAGCGGCGGCGACTGTCCCGTCGCCGCCGTCCGCCACCGGCAGCTGCCGCACCGGCTCGCCCGGCGCGACCTCGGCGAACGCCGCGGCCACCACCTCCGCGACCTCCGCCGCGGTGAGCGAGCCCTTGAACTTGTCCGGAGCGACCAGAACCGTCACGCCGCGGCCTTGAACGCTCGCCAGTCGCCGATTTCCGTGATGTCCCGCAGCTGCACGTGCGAGGTCTGCGGCCGCCGCAGCAGCATCGCGAACGCCGAACTGCCGTCGGCCAGTTCGATCACGCCCAGCTCCAGTTCCGGCGGTTCGGACGGGAGCACCCGGTCGCGCAGCTGGTCCAGCGTGAGGTCGTACACCTCGCCGGAGATCGCCGCGCCGCCGTGCGCTACCGGGACCAGCGCCGGGCATTGCCCGCCTACCGAATAGAACCGGTACTTCGCGGCCGTGGTCGTTTCGGCCACCAGCGGAGCGCCGTCGAGCAGATGGTGCAGAGGTTCGCCGCGCATCGCGCCGCCGTTGAGGAACATCAGAGGCATGGTGGTCCCTTTCTTTTTAGAGGATCGCCTTCACCACGTCGATTCCGAAATAGACGGTGAACACGAGCGCGAGCACGGTGAGGATCCACCCTGCTTCACGCCACTTCCCGCGGAAGGTCTTGATCAGCACGAACGCGATGAGGCCCGCGCCGACGCCGTTGGTGATGGAGTAGGTGAACGGAATGAGCGCGACGGTGAGGAACACCGGGATCGTGTAATCCGGGTCGTGCCACGGGATGTTGCGGCACTGCGCCACCATCATCCCGCCGATCACCACGAGCGCGGGCGCGGCGGCCTGCGCCGGCACGATGCCCGCGATCGGCGTGAACAGCAGCGTCGCCCCGAACAGGAGTCCGGTCACGACACTCGCCAGCCCGGTCCGCGCGCCCTCCCCGACGCCGGCCGCGGACTCCAGGAACACGGTGTTCGGCGACGAGCCGGACATCCCGCCCGCGATCGCCCCGGCCCCGTCCACGAACAGGATCCGGCCCATCCGCGGCACCCGGCCGTTCTTCGACAGCCCGGCCTCGGCCGACACGCTGGTAATCGTGCCCATCGCGTCGAAGAACCCGGACAGCACCAGGGTGAACAGGAAGATCGTCGCGGTCAGCGCACCCGCCTTGGCGAATCCGCCGAACAAATCGACGTGCCCGAGCAGCCCGAAATCGGGAGCGGCGACCACGGAATGCGGCAGCGTCGGAGTCGTCAAACCCCATTCGCCGACCCCGAATCCGTCGTGCAGCACCACCGCGAGCACGGTGGCGGCGGCGATGCTGATCAGCACCGCGCCGGGCACCTTCCGCGACATCAGCACGGTCATCAGCAGCAGGCCGAAGCAGAACACCGCGATCGGCCAGCCGTCGAGATGCCCGTCGAGCCCGAGCCGCACCGGGACGGTCGAATGCGCCGCGTCCGGGGTCCGCGTGACGAACCCGGCGCTCACCAGGCCGACCAGCGCGATGTACAAGCCGATGCCGACGGTGATCGCGGTTTTCAGCGGCCCGGGAATCGCGTTCATGATGCGTTCCCGGACCCCGCTGACCGCCATCAGCACAATGCAGACGCCTTCGAGCACTACCAGCCCGAACGCCTGCGCCCACGTCATCGCAGGCGCCATCTGGAACGCGACGATGCCGTTGATGCCGAGACCGGCGGCGAGCGCGAGCGGCGCGTTGCCGACGAGTCCCATGAGGACAGTCATCACGGCGGCGGCCAGCGCGGTCGCCGTCGTCACTTGCGCGGCGCTGAGTTTCGCGCCGGTGATGTCGGCGGAGGCGCCGAGGATGAGCGGGTTGAGCAAAACGATGTAGGCCATCGCGACGAACGTGGTCACGCCGCCGCGTACTTCCCGGCCTACGCTGGTGTCGCGAGCGCGTATTTCGAATAGTCGCTCCACAATGGACTTGCGCTGAGGTCCGGGAGCCGAGGTCACCGCTTCGTCGAGGCGTACCTGGGTCATGCGTCCTCCCCTTGCCGGTGGGTGTGCCGCACCGCACCCCTGGCATACGCACGGGGCGGGACGGCGGGACGTTTGCGTTTTTCTGGTGCTCCGGTCAGCACCGGGAGGGTGGCCCGGTGGGGTGGGGCGGGGAACGCTGAAGCCGATTCTGACCGGCATCAGCACTCGCCGAGACTCAGTACTCGATCCGGTCGGACCGGTTGAGCCAGGCGGAGAACGGGGCGAAAGCCTCCGGAGTGGACACTCGCGAAACCGGGGTCTGCCACGTTTCGCGCGGGTGCTCGAACAGCTCGTAGAAGGCCCGGTCGTCGAACCCGGCGCGGGCGGCGTCGTCGCGGTCGGCGGTGTACAGCACGCGGTCCACGCGCGCCCACAGCGACGAGGCGAGGCACATCGGGCACGGCTCGCACGAGGAGACGAGCACGCAGCCGGCGAGGCTGAACGTGCCGAGCGCCTGGCAGGCCGCGCGGATCGCGACCACCTCGGCGTGCGCGGTCGGGTCGAGCGACGGGGTGACGCGGTTGACGCCGGTCGCGACGATTTCGCCGTCCTTCACCACGAGCGCGCCGAACGGGCCGCCGCCGTCGGCGACGTTCTTCTCGGCGATCCGCACGCATTCGGCGAGCCAGGCGCGTTCGACGTCGGCATCGATGGACACGGTCATGACAGTACTGCTCCCAACAGCTCGGGTTTCGGGTTTGCTCAGGACCAGGCCGGACCGGCGGGCGGGGCGTCGTCGCGCAGGACGGTGCCCTCGATCAGGCCGTAGGGCCGGTCGGCGGCGTAGAACACCTCGCCGGGGTTGTCGAGGCCGAACGGCTCGAGGTCGACGAGGAAGTGGTGCTTGTTCGGCAGCGAGAACCGGATCTCCGCGATCTCCGGGACGGCCTCCAGCACCGCCTGCCCCATCGCGTACAGCGTCTGCTGCAGGGACTGGCTGTGCGTGCCGCCGAACGCGTCGAGCAGGGTGGCGAGCGCGGTCTCGTGCGCGTGCGTCCAGTCGGTCTCCTCGACCGAGTACCGCCAGGTCGCGGACACCGCGGTGGCCAGGATCCGGTCCTTGACCTCGACCAGCGTGGTGTATTCGTCGCGCGGGAAGCCCCAGAATTCGGATCCGGTGGAGTTGAGCACGGTCAGGTCCTCGACTCCGCCGAGCACCCAGGCCCGCTCGCCGTCGTAGGTGACGCGCGTGGTGCGGGTGCCCGCCCCGGACCGGGCGAACGAGTGATGCGCCGGCCGTCCGCCGACCTGCAGCCGCTCCCACGGATGAGCCACGATCCCGACCCGGGCGGCGTGGATGCTCTCCTGCGTGGACACGAAATGCCGGGCCAGCCGCAGCGCGAAGTCCTCGATCTCGCCGATGCCGTCGCGGGCGAAGGCGAAGACGGTGTTCTTCTGCGTGTCGGTGGCCAGCACCTTGTCGTTGGCCCCGGTCAGGTGGGTGTCGCTCATGTCGCCCGACAGCGACACGCTCACGGTGAGGTCGGTGATCCGGTGCTCGTCGCCTTCGCGGTCGACGCGGACCAGCCGGTTTTCAGCCTTCCCGTAGCGGTTGTCGCCAAGAACGATCGCCATTGGTCATCCCTTCTCGTTCGCTCGCCGAGTGAGTACACCTGCCGCGGCGTGGCCCGGGCCACGGCAGATCCACCGAAAGCGGCGACGGCGAACGGCCGGTTTTTCGTAGCTTCCGCCAAACCCCTCTGGTGTGCGGTACTGATGGGCGGAAGGAGGCGCGCATGCGGCTGGGTGCACTGCTCGACACCCCGGAGCTGGGGTTGCGGCTGCTGGCGGGCGAGAAGGCGCGCGACCGCGAGTTCGGCCGCGTCTTCCAGGCGACCCTGCAGGATCCGACGCGGTACCTCGACGGCGGCGAGATCGTGCTGTGCGGCATGCGCTGGCTGCCCGGTCCCGCGGACGCGGACGTGTTCGTCGGCAAACTCGCCGCCGCGGGGGTGACCGCGCTCGGGGCGGGCACCGCGGAGGTCGGCGGCCCGGTTCCGGACTATCTCGTGGCCGCCTGCGAGCGCGTCGGCCTGCCGTTGTTCGAGGTGCCAGTGTCGGTTTCGTTCGCGACCGTGGCCGAGCGGGTGATCCTGGGCCTCGCGGCGGAGCGCTCGGCGCCGGCCCGCGATTCGCACCGGCGGCTGGTGGCCGCGGTGACCTCCGGCCACGGGCTGTCCGCGCTGGTCAAGGCCGGTGCGGAGGAGCTGGGCACCGGCTGTCTCGTGCTGAGCGCGACCGGGCAGCAGCTGGCGGGCGGCCCCGAACTGCCCGCCGCGCGCCGCACCGCGCTGGCCCGCCGCTTCCTGCGCGCCGAACGGCTGCCGTGCCAGGACGGTCCGGTCACCCTGCTCGGCGCGGCCGGACGCTCGGGCCACCGGATCGCGAGCTGGTTCCTCGTGGTGGACGGCGATCCGGCGCAGTGGCCGTCCGCGCGCCGGGAGCTGGCGCTGGAACTGGCGGCGCTGGTCGGGCTCGAACGGTCCCGGGTGGACGAGGCCAGGCGGATCGAGAACCGCGCGGCCGAACCGCTGCTCCGGCTGGTGCTCTCCGACGACGCCGCGCCGGGCGAGCTGACCTCCAGGCTGTCCGCTGCCGGGTTCGCGCCGCAGGAACCGGTGACGACGCTGTCCGCCGAGGTCCGCGGCGGCGGGCCGGGCCTTGCGCAGGTGCTGGTGGAGGAGTTGCTTTCGACCACCGGACAGCCAGTGCTGGTGGCGACCGTCGACGGGGAGACCTTCGGCCTCTGCTCCTCGCGCGACACCGAAACGTTGCGGGAGGCGGTGCACACGATCGAACCCGCGCTCGGGTCCGCGCGGCTGACGCTCGGCCTGAGCCGGGCCGCGGACGCCGCCGGGCTCCGCGCCGGGGTGCAGGAAGCCCGGCACGCGCGCACGCTGGCCGCGCTGACGCCGGGCCGCGCGACGGTGCTGTCCGGCGACGAAGTGGCGTCGCATCTGCTGCTGCTCGCCGCCGTGCCGGAGGACCTGCGGCGGACATTCGGCGAAAAAGTACTGGGACCGGTACTCGCGTACGACGCGGCACACGGTTCCGAATTGATAACGACGCTCAAGGCGTTCCTGGAACATTCGGGATCTTGGACACAGACGTCGGCCACTCTGCACTTGCACGTGAACACCCTGCGATACCGGATCACCCGGATCGGCGAACTCACCGGACGCGATCCGAGCCGCTTCGCCGACCGCGTGGATCTTTATCTGGCGGGCTGCTTCACGCAGAACTGGGGGTGGTCTTGACCATCCGTCCGAAATGTCCTGCGGAAACGCCGGGCCGCGGGATTTTCCGTACCCCGTAACGGAAATCCAAGCAGTACGCTTATCCGTAAAGATTTATTGGGAATACTTGACCATTCGATGAACCAGGACGGCACTCGGGAGGAGGATGCACCATCCGACCGAGCGTCCTACTCTGAGGTCATGTACATCGCATTGCTGTCCTACACAGCCCCTCGAAACGAAGTCGACTACGCACTGGCCGAACACGCCGAGTGGCTGCGAAGCCAGTTCGCGCATGGATTGTTCCTCGTTTCCGGAAAAGGAAACGAGGACGCCGACCAGGTCATCATCTCCCGCCCGTGCCTGCGCGGCAAGCTGGACGCCGTGCTCGCCACCGACCCGCTCGTGCTGCAACGGCTCGCGCATTACCGCGTGATCGAATTCTCCGCCACCCGCACCGCGGGCGAGTTCCTGACCGTCAACGAGGCGCTCGCCTCCTGATCGCACCACTCACGCAGGATCGACCGAACGCCCGGACGCAGGTGGCCTCCGGACCGCTCCGCCCGCCACCTGCCGGACGTACTCCCGCCGCGAACTCGCCTATGATCACGCGAGATCTTTCGTTCCGGCCCGGGAGACCGCATGCATACGCCCGACCTCGTGTTCCGAGGCCGTCGCCTCACCAGTGACCGCGCCCTGGTGATGGCCATCGTCAACCGCACCCCCGACTCGTTCTACGACAACGGTGCGACCTTCGAAGAAGCCCCCGCGCAAGCGGCCATCCGCCGCGCGCACGCCGAGGGCGCCGACCTGATCGACATCGGCGGCGTGCCCGCCGGAAAGGGCCCCGAGGTCACCGCGGCCGAGGAGATCCGCCGCGTCGTGCCGACCGTCGAGTGGGCCCGCGAGCACTTCCCCGAGCTGGTCATCAGCGTGGACACCTACCGCGCCGAGGTCGCCGACGCCGTCTGCCGCGCGGGCGCGGACCTGGTCAACGACAACTGGGCCGCGATCGAACCGGAGATCCTCGACGTCGCCGCCGAGCACGGCGCGGGCTACATCTGCTCGCACACCAACGGTCTCGTGCCGCGCACCGAAGCGCTCCGGCCGGTGTACGACGACGTGGTCGCCGCGGTGGTCGAAGGCACCACCGAGCTGGCCGAGCGCGCGCTCGCCGCGGGCGTGCCGCGCGAGGGCATCATGATCGACCCCTGCATCGACTTCGGGAAGAACTCCTACCAGTCGCTCGAGCTGCTGCGGCACGTCGACGCGCTGGTCGCCACCGGCTGGCCGGTGCTGATGGCGCTGTCGAACAAGGACGTCATCGGGGAAACGCTGGACCTCCCGGTCGGCGAACGCGTCATCGGCACGCTCGCCGCCACCGCGGTGTCCGCGCTGCACGGCGCGGCGATGTTCCGCGCGCACCAGGTCCGCGAGACGCGGCAGGTCGCGGAGATGGTGGCGAGCATCGTCGGCACCCGGCCGCCGGCGAACGTTGTACGGTCGGTCTGATGCGCGAGATCTTTCCCGGCAACCAAGACCGCACCGAGGCCGACGTCGAGCAGCTCTACGTCTATCCGGACGTGCCGAAGTGGCTCGCGGTGAACTTCGTGTCGAGTGCCGACGGCGGGATCACCGTCGACGGCCGCTCGGGCGGGCTGTCGACGCCCGCGGACCGGATCGTCTACCGGCTGGGCAACGACCTCGCCGACGTCGTGCTGGTCGGCGCGGGCACCGCACTGGCCGAGGGGTTCGAGGGCCTGCGCCCGGACGAGAAGACCGCGGAGCGGCGGCGCAGGCACGGGCTGGCCCCGATCGCGCCGATCGCCGTGGTCAGCACCGGCCGTTCGCTGCCGCCGGACGCCCCGGTGATCACCAAGGCGCTGGTGCCGACGATCGTCGTCACGAGCGCGGCGACCGATCCGGAACTGCGCGCGGCGTGGGCGTCGGCTGGGGCGGACGTCCTGGTCGCTGGGACAGGCGACCCAACCCTGCACGAGGCCACCGGCGACCCGGCTCTGCACGCGGATCCGGACGACCAGCGCCCGCGCCCCCGGCACGGCGACGTCGACCTGCGGGCCGCGGTGGACGAACTGGCCCGGCGAGGCCTCCGCCGCATCGATTGCGAGGGGGGACCGCACCTGTTCGCGTCGCTGCTCGCCGCGGGCGTCGTGGACGAACTGCGCCTGACCGTCGCGCCGATGCTGATCGCCGGGGACGCCCCGCGCGTCGCGATGGGCGCGGCGATCGACCCGCAGCAGCTCGAACTTCTCTCCGCCCTGGTGGACGACAACTCAGTACTCTTGCGGTATCGCGTCCACTGACCCGATCGTGGCGCAACCGCTCTGCGCAACGCGCGCCGCGCTTGGCGGCTTTGTCCGTACGTGAGGGGAACCCTGAGGGAATCAGAGTCAATGAGGGTTCCCCTCACGTACCTACCGGCACCCCGCCGGGCAAGGTGTCAAGACCGCTGGACAGCATCGTCGGCTTCCTCGAAAGTCTTTTGCGCCTTGGCCAGTTCGTCAGCCGCTCGGGCAGCGCGTTGCTCCGCCTCGGCGAGCCGTTCCCGCAATTCGGTCACCCGCTCGTCGGCCTGCTCGGCCGTCCGCTCCGCGCGCTGCAGATTCCGCTCGGCCTCCGCCCGCGCGCGGACCGCTTGCCGCCGTTCCAGGGCGCGAACCCGAGCTTCCTCCTCGGCTTTCCGGTCCTTTTCGGACTGTCGGGTCTTCTTGGCCGGCGCGGGATTCGTCGGCAGCGACAGCCAGCGGTCGGCGTCCTGGCGGGCCTTCGACGTCAGCCGTCCGGCCAGTGCCAGCCGGGCGACGTCGGCGTCCGCGACGATCGCCTCCAGCGTTTCCTCCACCTCGCGTTCGACGGAATCGCTCAAGCCGGTCGCGTCCCGCACGATCCGCTGCACCAGCTCCGCGCGCTGGTGCGCCAGTTCGCGCAGCCGGGAGCCGTCGAGCTGCTCGTGCGCGTCGCGCAGCTTGTCGCCGAGCGACGCCAGCTCGGTCAGCGGAGCGGAACCGTCGCGCGCCAGGCGGTTGACGTACGCCGCGGCCGCGGTCGGCTTGCGCAGCGCGCGGATCCGGCGCGCCAGCTCGACGTCGCCCGCTTCCTTCGCCGCGCGGGCGGCCGCGGTGCGCTCCGCGACGAAGTCGGCCGGTTCACCTGCGTAGAGCCGGTCGGCGACGGTATCGAAATCCGTGGTTGCCACGTGTGCCACCGAACCACACGAGTAGTCCGAACGCGACGCAACGCGTAACGTGGACGTCCACCCAGCAAGGTCGAGTGAAGCGGGACGGTGCCCATGACGCCTCCGGGCCGGCTCGCGCTGACGGCCAGCCCCCTGGTCGCCGGCGCGCTCAAAGCACTGCAGATCGCCACCGAACTGCCGGTCGCAATGGGCGGACCGGTGTCGGCGGCTTCCCGTTCGCATGTCATCGACCAGCTGCGCGGCACCACCACCCGGTCGTTGCAGCACGTCCAGGTGGACACCGGGGCCGGGCTCGGCGGCAAAGCGGTGGCACTGGCCCGGCCGTCGACGGTGGTCGACTACCTCAGCGCACAGGGCATCACGCACAAATACGACCACGCGGTGGAACCCGAACGGCTGCGCGCGATGGTGGCGCTGCCGGTGCGCGTCGGCGAGAGCACGCGCGCGGTGCTGTACGCGGCGTCCCGGGATTCGATCACGTTCGGCGATCGACTGTTGCACGCGGCGACCGCGGTGGCGACGCGGCTGGGGCGCGACATCGAGGTCGAAGAGGAAGTGCAGCGCCGGCTGGCCGCGCCGACGGCTGTCCCCGCTGCCGAACGCGGCGACCTGCACGCCGAACTCACCGCGATCGCCGGGTCGATCCAGGACGAGAGCGCCCGGCAACGACTGCTGGCGGTGTGCGAGCGGCTGCGTCCGGAACTGGACCTGCCGGGCGTCGCGCTGACCCCGCGCGAGGTCGACGTGCTGCGCCTGGTGAGCGAGGGCTGCACGAACGACGAGATCTCCGACCGGCTCGGCCTGCTGCCCAACACGGTCAAGTCGTACCTGAAACACGCGATGCGGAAGCTGGCTGTGTCCAATCGGGTACAGGCGGTGAACCGGGCTCGCGCCGCTGGGCTGCTTCGCTAGTTTCGCCGGGAGGGCACCCTCCATGTGGGGTGGCTGGATCCGGTCCGGCGAGCGAAAATCACCCGCGCGGGCAGTGCGGCCCGCTGACGCGAAGGGATCGGCACGTGTTTTATGACCTGAGTGTCCGCGATTTCCTCGACCGCGCCGAAACGGTGTACCCGGACCGGATCGCGGTGGTGGACGAACCTGCCCAGCCCGCGCAGTCCTGGGGCGAGGTGACCTACCGCGAACTCGCCCGCCGCGCCCGCGCGCAGGCGGCGAACCTCGACGCGCTCGGCGTTCCGACCGGCGGCCGGGTCGCGATCGTCTCGCACAACTCCGCGCGGCTGCTGACGTCGTTCTTCGGCGTCTCCGGCTGGGGCCGCGTCCTGGTGCCGGTGAACTTCCGCCTCGCGCCCGCCGAGGTGCGCTACATCGTCGAGCATTCCGGCGCCGAGCTCCTGATGATCGACCCCGAGCTGAAACCGTTGCTGGACAGCGTAACCGCGAAACACGTGTTCGTCCTCGGCGAGGACGACGACAGGATCTGGGGCGGCGACGGCGAACCGCGCCCGTGGTCGGCCGACGAATCCGCGACCGCGACGATCAACTACACCTCGGGCACCACCGCGCGACCGAAGGGCGTCCAGCTCACGCACCGCAATTTGTGGCTCAACGCAACGACTTTCGGCCTGCACACCACGCTCAGCGACAACGACGTCCTGCTGCACACGCTGCCGATGTTCCACGCGAACGGCTGGGGCATGCCGTACGCGGTCACCGGTCTCGGCGGACGGCACATCGTGCTGCGCAAAGTGGACGGCACCGAAATTCTGCGCCGCGTGCAGGAACACGGCGTGACGATCATGTGCGCCGCCCCCGCCGTCGTCACCGCGGCACTGGACGGCGCCGCCACCTGGGACGGCGAAATCCCCGGCCGCGACCGAGTCCGCATCGTCGTGGCCGGCGCGCCGCCGCCGACCCGCACCATCGAACGCGTGCGCGCCGAACTCGGCTGGGAATTCATCCAGATCTACGGCCTGACCGAGACGTCGCCGCTGGTCACCGTCAACCGCTTCCGCAGCGAATGGGCCGACCTGGACCCGCACGAGCAGGCGAAACTCCTGGGCCGCGCAGGCGCTCCGGCACTGGGCGTCCGCGTCGCGATCGACGCCGACGGCGAGGTCCTCACCCAAAGCAACCACAACCTCGACGGCTACTGGGAAAACCCGGACGAAACCGCGCGAGTCCAAGAAGGCAACTGGTTCCACACCGGCGACGGCGGCACCTTCGCCGACGGCTACCTCACCATCGCCGACCGCAAGAAGGACGTCATCATCACCGGCGGCGAGAACGTGTCGTCCATCGAGGTGGAAGACGCGCTGAACTCGCACCCGGCCGTCCGGGAAGCCGCGGTGATCGGCATCCCGGACGAAAAATGGGGCGAACTGGTCACCGCGCTGGTGGTGACCGACGGAACCGAGGTGACGGCGGACGAGCTGATCACGCACTGCCGCCAGCACCTGGCCGGATACAAATGCCCGAAGCGAGTGGAATTCCTCGCCGAACTGCCGCGGACGGCTACCGGGAAGATCCAGAAGTTCAAGCTGCGCCAGCCGTTCTGGGAAGGCCAGGGCCGGCAGGTGAACTGAGCCGCGGCGCTCCTTCGGGCCGGGCCCGAAGGAGCACCGCGGCGGCTCAGGACTCTCGCTCCCAGGCCTTCGTGTATTCGCGATATACGCCGTTTTCTCCCCAGAACCACAGGCGCTCGCATTCCGGACAGCGCACGACCAGCGTGGCTTTGCCGAACAACTCGATGCCAGGAGCGTCGACGTCGAATTCGGCATTGGTCAGGAAGTACATGCTGTCCTGCGGGTCGTCGTCGCGGACGATGTTTCCGCACACGCACCGAATTTTCGCCATCCAACCCCCTCAGTCGCGCCTCGCGGCCTGCTTCCTCGACCAAGCGGCGGCGTCGGCACCATACCGGGCCAGCAGTCGCGCGAACTGAACCCGTTCCTCCGCCGACCAAGCGGCGGTGATCTCCTCGAACGCTTTCCGCTGTTCGGCAGCGAACCGGTTGCGTTCCGCCTCGCCCTGCTCGGTCAGCTCAAGCACGGTCCGGCGCCCATCGGCCTGCGAGGCCGCCCTGCGCAGCAACCCATCGGCGATGCACGCGGCGACCGTCCGGCTCGCCACCGGTTGCGCGACGCCCATCTCGACCGCGAGCCCGCCGACTGTCGTCTCGTCGGACGCATCGGCGATCACATTGAGCACGAGATTGCGGGACAAGTCCTTGTTCGACGCCGGGGTTCGCCGGCGCAGCCGGGACAGTGCCGGGCCGATCTGGTCCAGCACCGGATCGTCCGGGGTCCGCTCGGGAGAGCTGCTCATGCGCTTGATCCTAGGCCCGCACCAGCACAGTTGCATACCCAGCGACAAGTACATAGCATTAGGTATGTAAATACTCTGAGCAATGAATCGAGACGACCTCCCATGACACTCACCGCGATCGCCAACGCCCGGGTCTTCGACGGGGAGAAGTCCCTCGGCGTGCAGACCGTGGTCCTCGACGGCACGAGGATCGTCCAGGTCGGCGGCGAGATCCCCGCGGGCAGCGAAACCGTCGACGGCACCGGGGCCACCCTGCTGCCGGGGCTCGTCGACGCGCACGTGCACTCCGCACCCGGTTCGCTGGCGCTGGCACTGCGGTTCGGCGTGACGACCGAACTGGAAATGCAGGGGATGAACACCCGGGAAAACCGGGCGCACATCACCGGCGACGACACCGTGGCCGACGTCCGGTCCGCCGGTTTCGGCATCACCCCGCCCGGCGGTCACCCCAGCGAGCTGATGCCCGAAGGGTTCCGCCCGAAGTGGGACCTCCCGCCGGTAATGCCGCTGATGCCGTTCTCCACCACGCCCGAGGAAGCGGCCGCCTTCGTCCCCCAGCTCCTCGCCCGGGGCTCCGACTTCATCAAGTTCATGATCGACGACGGCAGCGTGGAGGGACATCCCGGACTGCCGTGTCTCGACCAGGCCACCGTGAACGCCGGGGTCGCGGAAGCCAAGAAGTACGGCGCTCTCACCGTCGCCCACGCGCTGACCGTCGACGCGACCAGAATGGCCGTCGAAGCGGGCATCGACGGGCTCGCCCACGTGTTCATGGACCAGCCGCACACCGCCGAGATCGTCAGCCTCGTCAAGGACGCGGGCATGTTCGTCATCCCGTGCATCAGCCTCAACGCCTCGCTGATGGGGATCACCGGCAGCGCGCTCGCCGACGACCCGCGGGTCGCCTCCCGCCTCGACCGCGAGTGGGAGGAAACCCTGCGCTCCAGCTACAACCGCTACCCGCAAGGCAAGCTCGAAGACGTGTACGACACTGTGCGGGCCTTGGACGCCGCGGGCGTCGACGTGCTGGCCGGCACCGATGTCTCCATGCCCGAGACGTTCTTCGGAGGCCTCGCGCACGGAGCGAGCCTGCACCACGAACTGCAGTACCTCGTGGAAGCCGGCCTCACGCCCGAACGAGCCTTGCGCGCAGCCACCGCGACCACCGCCCGCCGCTTCCGCCTCAGCGACCGGGGCCGCGTCGCCGAAGGACTCCGCGCCGACCTTCTGCTCGTCGACGGCGACCCGACCCGCGACATCAGCGACACGCTCAACATCCGCGCCATCTGGCGTCGCGGCGCCCGTCTGGCGGAATGACCCGAATCCTGCGCGGCGAGCCGGTTTTCGGGCAGGGCGAAGTCCTTTTAGGACAGTGTCAGTCGTCGGACGGCCGGTAAACCAGCCGCAGCACCCCGTTGCGGAACGCCGTCGAGTCCGCCAGCTCGAAGTCCAGCTGCGGCCCCTCCGCGGGGAACAGCCGCCGTCCCTTGCCGACCACCACCGGGTACTGCAGCAGGGTCAGCTCGTCCACCAGCCCGTGCGACAGGAGCCACCGCACGAGCGTCGTGCTGCCGCTGGTCATGATGTCGCCGCCCGCGCTGGACTTCAGGTCCGCGATCGCCTCGCCGAGGTCGCCGCGCAGGAGGGTCGTGTTGTGCCAGTCCGCCGCGGTCAGGGTGGTGGACGCGACGTACTTCGGCACGCTGTTCATGAACTCCGCGCCCGGGTCGTCCGTGCGGCCGGGCCACGCCTCGGCGAAGCCCTCGTAGGTCACGCGGCCCAGCAACATCGCGTCGGCGTCCGCCATGCCGTCGCCCACCGCGTGTTCGAGCTCGTCGTTCCAGTACGAGAGCGACCACTGGTCCGGCGCCTCGACCACGCCGTCGAGCGAGACGAACAACGTGGACACGATCTTGCGCATCGAGCGACTCCTTGAGGTTCGGGATCGCCGACACTATGGCGCAGCCGGACCCGCCGACGCAGCCGGTTGGCCCAATACTTGGTCTGTCAGGGCACTTCCGTTACCAACTCGAGTGCCCGACCCAGCGTCGCCAGCCGTTTTTCCAGCGTGTCGCCGGCCGGATACAGCCGGACCGTGTCGACACCGGCGGCGCGCCACACCTTCAGCCGCGCGCGGACCATGTCCTCGGTGCCGATCAGGGTCGTCGCGAGCACCATCTCGTCGGTCACCAGCCCGGCCGCGCCGTCGCGATCGCCGGACTGCCAGCGTTCCCGCACCTCCGCGGCGACGTCCGCCCAGCCTTGCCTGCTGTAGGCGTCGTGGTAGAAGTTCGTGCTCGCCGAACCCATGCCGCCCAGCGAAAACGCCAGCTCCTTCTTCCGCCCGCCGACCATCGGGCGCAGTTCGTCCTCATCGGACGCGAACGCGACCTCCGCGCCTTGGCACACCACGAGATCGCCGCGGCTCCGACCGGCTTTCGCGAGCCCGGCGTCGAGGTGGCGGAAGTACGCGTCGGCGCCCTCGGGGACGAAGCTCGTGCCGAGCCAGCCGTCGGCGAGTTCTCCGGTGAGCTCCAGCATTCGCGGCGACAGCGTGGCCAGGTAGATCGGGATGTCCTCGTTCGGCGTCGTCGACAGCCGCATCGGGCGGGACTCTCCCGGCAGCGGGATCTGGAAAGCCTTGCCCGCGAAGGAGATTTTCTCCCCGGCGAAGGCACTGCGGACGATCTGCACCGTCTCGCGCATCCGCGTCAGCGGCCGCGCGAACGGCACCCCGTGCAGCCCCTCGATCACCTGCGGACCGGACGGCCCGAGCCCCAGCGCGAACCGCCCGCCGGACATCTCGGCCAGGGTGAGCGCGGCCTGCGCGAGCGCGACCGGCGTGCGCACGCCGAGCTGCATGATTCCGGAACCGAGCCGGATCCGGTCCGTGCGCGCGGCCAAGTAGCCGAGCACCGACGGCCCGTCCGAACCCCACGCCTCGGCCACCCAGCATTCGCCGAGACCCAGTTTTTCCGCCTCCAGCACGAAATCCCGGGTCTCCGGCCAGCCGGACGACGCCTCGACGGTGGTGGCCGTGCGCATCATCCGGCGGCTTCCACGCGGTCCTTGATCGCGCCGAGCGTGGCGGTCATCGAGGCCTCGAACTCGCTCAGCCGGACGTGCACGATCTTCTGCTCCTTCTCCGGCATCCGCGCGATCACCTCGGTCACCCCGGACGGCCCCGGCCCCATCTGCGCCCACTGTGTGAGCCGCGTGCCGCCGTTCTCCGGGGCGAGGGTGAACCGCCAGACCGCGGTCGGATTGGCCGGATCGCTGACCGCCCAGGCGAAGACGCGCGGCTCCTCGCATTCGACGATGTAGGACGTGGTTTCCCAGTCGCCGCGCGCCTGGTGGTGGTTGCGCCCGACGAAGGACCGCCCGAGCGCCGGCGCGGAACCCTCGTCGCACCACCGGACCGACTGCAGTTCGCCGCTCAGTTCCGGCATCAGCGCGACGTCCGAGGCGAACCGCCACACCTGCTCGGGCGAGCCGTCGATCCACGCGTCCACCTGCACCGTCGGGGCGTCCGCGTACCGCGCGCCGGTCCACTCCATGGCGAGTCCTCCTCGGTTGGCGTCTCGACCAGCATAGTTGCGTAACTAGACTGACCCTGTCAACGCCACGGACCGCTATTCCTGCGGCGCGAACCTCGCCTGAACGTCCGGCCGCTGCGAGAGGCGTTCCGGAAAGCCGGGCCCGCGCCGCATCCGGGTGTCCTCGGCGGACAACGGCTCGCCGCAGTCCGCGCAGACGACGGTCGCGGTCGTGTCGTGCCCGCAGGCGTCGTGGTGCAGCACGATCGGCGGACCCGCTTCGGTGGCCAGCCACCGGTCGCCCCAGGCCGTCATCGCGGCCAGCACGCTCCAGAAATCGCGGCCCTTTTCGGTGAGCACGTAGTCGTAGCGCACCGGTTCGGCCTGGTAGGCGCGCTTTTCGAGCAAACCCTCGTCGACCAGCCTGCGCAGCCGGTCGGCGAGGGTGTTGCGTGCGATGCCGAGCGCCTGCTGGAACTCGTCGAAGCGGCGGACGCCGTAGAAGGCGTCCCGCAGCACCAGCGGCGTCCACCAGTCCCCGAGCAGGTCCATGGTCCGGGCGATCGAGCACGGCCACTGCGCGAAGGAAGTGCGTTTCATGACGGCGAGGATACGCCGTCCCACAGTGCAACCCAGCAGGTCAGACGCGATGCCCGACGGTCACGTCGACAGTGTCGGGCACTTCTTCGTGCTCGTCGCCGACCGAGAGCGTCCCGGACGGCTCCACGAGCAGCACCACCGCGCCCTCCTTCGACGACGGCTTGTGGAAGGTGCCGCGCGGGACCACGAACGCCTGCTCGCGGGTCAACGTCACGGTGCGCTCGCCGTCCGCTTCGCGCAGGCCGATCTCGATGCTGCCGTCGAGAACGAGGAAGAACTCGTCGGTGTTGTCGTGCTTGTGCCACACGTGTTCGCCGGCGAACCGGGCGAGGCGGATGTCGTAGTCGTTGACGTTGGCGACGATCCGGGGGCTCCACGGGGCGTCGAATCCGGCGAGCACGGCCCGCAGATCCAGGGGCTGAGTAGTCATGGCTCGATCTTGGGCCTGGTCTCGCGCCGCCGGGAGTGCTAGGAATCGCATATGCCGAAAGGATCCTCGCACCGTGTCGTGATGATCGTCGGCGACGGCTCGAATCCGTTCGAGATGGGCGTCGCGACGGAACTGTTCGGCCTGCGCCGGCCGGAACTGCGCCGGCCCTGGTACGACTTCGCGCTCGCGGCCCCCGGCGGGCAAGCTCGGATGCACCTCGGCTTCTTCACCCTCGCCGACGTCGCAGGCCTCGACGCGGTGGACAGCGCGGACACGGTGATCGTCCCGAACCGGCCGGATCCGGCTACTCCTGCCGACCCGGAAATCCTCGCCGCGATCCAGCGTGCGGACGCCCGCGGCGCACGGTTGATGAGCTTCTGCACCGGCGCGTTCACCCTGGCCGAGGCAGGCGTGCTGGACGATCGCCGGGCCACCACGCACTGGCAATGGGCCGATGAGTTCACCGCGCGCTACCCGCGGGTCCGACTGGAGCCGGACGTCCTCTTCGTCGAAGACGGCACAGTTCTTACCGCCGCCGGAAGCGCGGCCGCACTCGACTTGTCGCTGCACGTGATCCAACGCGATCACGGCGCGGAAATCGCCAACGCGGTCAGCCGTCGCCTCGTTTTCACCGGACATCGCGAAGGCGGCCAGCAGCAGTTCGTGGAACGCCCGATGCCGGAGATTCCCGACGCCTCGCTCGCGCCGGTGCTGGAATGGGCCCGGCAGCGTCTCGACCAGCCGCTCGCGGTCACCGACCTCGCCGCCCGCGCGTCGACCAGCGCCGCCACCCTGCACCGCCGGTTCCGCGCGGAACTCGGCACGACGCCGCTCGCCTGGCTCACCGCCGAACGCGTGACGCTGGCCCGCAGGCTCATCGAACGCGGCGAACATGGTCTGGACCGCATCGCCGCCCGCACCGGGCTCGGCACCGGCGCGAATCTCCGGCTGCAACTGCGCAGGCACACCGGCCTGTCGCCGTCCGAATACCGCAAACGATTCGGCCCGGCGGCCTAATTCGCCTCAGGGTCCACTGTGGACCCTACGAAGGGATTGCTCCATTCGGCCTAATCGGCGAAGTTCCGGTTAAGCCCCGATGACCGGAACCCGCCAAAGGTTTTATGCCAGACGAACGAAAGTTGGCCGGAACGGACAGAATTCCGCCGAGCCCTCACCGGATCGCGGACAGATCCGCTAGCTTGGCCGCAGACGGCAGAACGAACGGGGAGACGAGCATGGCCAGACGCCGCCCGCAGGGACGGAACGCCCGCAGCCGGGCTTTCGCCGCCCTCGCCGGAGGCGCGCTCGTGGTGCTGCCGACAGTGACGTCGTCCGGCATCCCGGTGGCGTTGCGCGCCGCTGAGCCGCCGTCGGCCGCCCAGGCCGCGCCCAGCGTTCCCGGACTGCCGCCGGGCATCACGCTCCCGCCGATCGGCGTCGACGGCAGCCTCCCGCAGCCGCCGGTCCCGCAGGCGCTCGGCGTCCCGGGCTACCCGAACGGCCCCGGCTCGGCGACCACCGCCGGCCCGCTGGGCATCCCGGACAGCATGCTGCGCGCCTACCGCAACGCGGCCGACATCATGGCCCGCGAACAGCCCGGCTGCCACGTCGACTGGGCGCTGATCGCGGCCATCGGACGGGTCGAGTCGAACCACGCCCGCGGCGGCTACGTCGACGCGCGCGGCAACACCCTCGAACGGATTCTCGGCCCGGTACTCGACGGTTCCGGCGGATTCGCCGCGATCCGCGACACCGACCACGGCCGCTTCGACGGCGACCCGGTGTGGGACCGCGCGGTCGGCGCGACCCAGTTCATCCCGTCGACCTGGGCGTCCTACGCCTCCGACGGCAACGGCGACGGCGTTTCCGACCCGAACAACATCTACGACGAAACGCTCGCCACCGCGCGCTACCTGTGCTCGGGAGGTCTGGACCTCTCCAGCGACGCCGCCCAGCGCCTCGCGGTGCGCCGGTACAACAACTCGCAGTCCTATGTGGACACTGTGATGGCGTACGCGTACGGCTACCGCAACGGCGTCTCGAAGCTGCCGGACAGCCAGGTCCCGATCGGAGCCCCGCCCGGCCCCGGAGCGGTCGAAGCCGCCGCGGGCAGCCCGGCGGGCGACGTCGCCCCGCCCGCGCCGCCGCCGGTCACCCCGGCCCCGCCGAGCCAGCAGCCCGGCGCCCCGACGCAGCTTCCCGGCAGCAGCACCGCGCCGAGCAGCAGTTCGTCCCCGGCGAAGCCGACCAGCTCGGCGCCGACCACGTCGACGACGCCTACCTCGTCGACGAGCCCCACCAGCACCACGCCGACGACGAGCACGACGCCGTCCACCTCGGCCCCGGCGAACCCGGCGACGTCCAGCACCACGACCTCCAGCACCACCACGGAGGCCTCGCCGACGCACTGACCGCGGCGTTCGTATAGTCCGGACCAAACCGGACTACGGGGGAGCGATCGTGGCGTGGAATCCTCGGCACCTGCCTGACCTGGCCGGCCGGTGCTACGCGGTGACCGGCGGCAACGCCGGGATCGGCTACTTCATCACCGAGCAGCTTGCCGCCGCCGGAGCCCACGTCGCCCTACTGGGCCGAGACCCGTCGCGGCTGCGCGCGGCCGTCGAGATGGTGCGCACCCGGGTCGGTTCGACTTCGCTGAGCACAATCCCGCTGGACCTCGCGGATCTCGACTCCGTCCCGTCCGCCGTCGAAGCGCTCGGCCGGCTCGACCGCTTGGACGCGTTGATCGAGAACGCCGGCATCACTGCCCCCGGACCGGTGCGCCGGACCACGAAACAGGGCTTGGAACTGGCGGTCGGCACCAACCATTTCGGCCACTTCGCCCTCACCGCGCTGGCGATGCCGGTGCTGACCGCGTCGTCCGCGCGCGTGGTGCTGGCGGGCAGCCTGATCACCCGGATGTATCCGTACGACATCCATGATCTGCAGAGTTCGCGCAAGTATTCGGACTTCCGCGCGTATGCGTTGTCGAAGCACGCCGTGCAGTCATTCGCGATGGAACTCGACCGACGCCTGCGTGCCGCCTCTTCACCGGTGCGGGCGATCCTCGCGCACCCCGGGTTCAGCCTGGAGCGGACCAGCCCCGCGCGTCCGGGAATCACCCAGCCAGTGCCGGTGATGCGCCTGCTCGCGCCCTATACGCACGGAAAGGACCATGGCGCTTGGCCAGCGGTCCGGGCCGCCGTCGACCCCACCGCGACCGGCGGCGCTTACTACGGTCCGGCTTTCGGCGGAGTGGGCCGCCCCCGGCTGGGCACGGCGATGGGCGCGTCCCGGGATCCAGCACGGGGCCGTCGATTGTGGACGCTTTCCGAGGAGGCGACCGGGATCCGCTTCGACGCCCGCCGTTGAGCCTACCCGCCGATCCGGGCCGCGATCCCGTCCAGAAGCCGGTCCAATCCGAACTCCGACGCGTCCGACGCCTGCTCCGCGGACGGCTTCTCGAACCCGCCGGCAAGCCACGTCCGGTTCATCGCCGGATGAGACTCGACGTCGAAATACGTGTGCCAGAAAGAAGAACGCTGTCCCCACCACGCCTCATTGGACTGTCCGGTGGTCCGTTCCAAGTGGACGCTTTCCGCCTCGGCCGCCGCGTTCGCGTCCACGTACCCCGCGACCGAATTGGCCGCCGCGACGATTTCCCGGGCAGGCAGTCCCAGACTCTCCATAATGGACAGCAGGTATTCCTGGCCGGCCAGCTGCCCCGGGCCAAGCGCGGGCCGCACGCGCGAACGCTCGCGCAGCCACGGATGCCGACGGTAAATGTCGCGAGTGCGGTCGGCGTAAACACGCACCTGCGCACGCCAATCCTCCGGCCGCGGCTCGCCGGGTCCGGGAAGATTCCGTTCCAGGAGAACGGTGTCGACCATGAGATCGATCAGCTCGGTTTTGCCGGGAACGTAGGTATAGAGCGTCATCGTGCCCGCCCCGAGCTCTTTCGCGACGCGATGCATGGACGTCGCGACGAGCCCCTCGGCGTCGGCGACCGCGATGGCCGCCACGATGATCCGTTCGATGGTGAGCGTCGGCCGCCTGCCGCGAGCCGAGGGTTCCGGAGCGCCCGCACAATCGCGCCACAGCAGCGCGAGCGTGCGCGCGACCTCCTCGCGCGCGGCCTCGGGACCGTCGCCCTCGTGCCCGACGATCATCGTGTCCCCTCCCGGCCTCGTACCGTCAGCGTGGGATCTTACCTGCCGTTTCAGGACCTTCGTCCCCTCCGCGACGACGCCTTGGCCGCTACGCTGGGCAGCGAGGGAGGTGGTTCCAGTGACGGAACGCAAACCACCGGGCGTGTCGTACGGCTCGTGGGTCGACCGGCAAATCGCCGCCGCCGAAGCCCGCGGCGACTTCGAAGACCTTCCCGGAACAGGAAAACCGCTGCCGCCCCCGAGCGGCCGCGACGCCGCCACCGACTGGGCGATCCGCCGCGCCCGCGAAGGCGACCTCGACGTAGCCGCGTTCCTGCCGCCATCGCTCGCCTTGCCGCGCGAAATCCAAGACCTGCCGGGGAAACTGGCGAAAGTCCACTCCGAAGCCAAGGTGCGGCAGATCGTCGAAGACCTGAACGCCCGCATCCGCAAGGCACACGCGATGCCCCAGGACGGCCCGGTGCTGCGAGCCCGCCCGCTGGACGTGGAGGAAACGGTGGCGAACTGGCGCGCGGGACGGGGAGAGTCCTGAGCCACGCGGGGTGAATGCGGGCTGTGTGCCCGTCTCGCCGAACCCGCTGCAGGGCTGTTCCAGCCGCTCGCGAAACTCCGCCTTGGCCGGACGCGCGGCACCACCGCCCACGCTTGAAATCCCGCGCCACCAGCTGCGCGGCTCGCTCCCTTCCGCCCGCAGCGGCACGACCCCGACCGCTCGCGGCGTGGCCAAACGCGCGGCCCTGCGCCCGCTCCGCCTACACACCCCCACGCGCGCCCGAAAACCCACCCCGGCCAGACACACGCCCCCTGCGCCGCAACAGCACGACCCCGCCCGCTCACAGCGTGGCCAGACACGCGACCGTGCGCCCGCCCCGCCACCACATCCCCGCCCACACCCGAATGCCCGCCCCGGCCGGGCACACGCCCTTCGCCGCAACAGCACGACCCCGCCCGGTCGCAGCATGGCCAAACGCGCGACCCTGCGCCCGCCGCCACCACATCCCCGCCCACGCCCGAAACCCACCGCCCACCAGACGCGCCGCCCGCACCCGCCGCCCCTCCATCCAGCCCCACTCCCCTTCACACCCCGGCCCCCACCCTCCGAATGCGGCTACGCTGGGTAGCACGCGGGCGAAGGGAAGAAAACCGTGGTCGGAGTTCGTCGGGTTGCCTTCGTGGTCGCCGCGGTGCTCTTGTTGTTCGGCGAGCCGTGGTCGGTGCTCGTGCTGTTGCCGGAGTGGCCGGTCGCCGGCACCGTCGTGGGCACGATCGTTTTCGCCGTCGCCGCGGTGAGTTTTCCGGTGCTCATGGTGCTCGGGCACGGTCCGAAGCAGAGCGACGCCGCCGCGCGGGTCGGGGACGTCACGCTCGGCGCGGTGTGGGTGCTGTTCACCTGGAGCGTCCTGACGCACCTGCTGCGGCTGGTCCTGCTGGTGTCCGGAGTGGACGATCCCGCGCGGCCACGGATCGTAGCCGCGGTCACGCTGGCCGTCGCGGCGGTGCTGCTCGTCAGCGGGAACCGGATCGCCATGCGGGTGCCGCCGGTGAAGGCGGTCGACGTCGTGCTGCCGAAGCTCGGCCCCGGGCTCGACGGGCTGCGCGTCGCGGTCGTCACCGACACCCACTACGGCCCGCTCGACCGCACCCGCTGGTCCGAGCGCCTGGTCGCGGAACTGAACCGGCTGCAGCCCGACGTCGTCTGCCATGCCGGGGACCTCGCCGACGGATCGGTCGCCAAACGGCGCAAGCAGGTCGACCCGCTCGGCGGCGTGCAAGCCCCGCTCGGCCGGTTCTACATCACCGGCAACCACGAGTACTTCGGCGAGGCACAGGCCTGGCTGGACCACATGGCGAGCCTCGGCTGGGACACCCTGCACAACCGCTCGACCCTCATCGAACGCGACGGCGCCCGCCTGCTCTTCGCCGGCATCGACGACCCCACCGGAGCCGCCTCCGGCCTGCCCGGCCACGGCCCCGACCTGGCCGCCGCCCTCGACGGCGCCGATCCCGACGTCCCCGTCGTCCTGCTCGCCCACCAGCCGAAACAGGTCGCCCAGGCCCGCGAGGAGAACGTCGACCTGCAGATCTCCGGCCACACCCACGGCGGCCAGATCTGGCCGTTCCACCTCCTCGTCCGCCTCGACCAGCCGACCCTGTCCGGCCTCACCCGGCACGGCCCGACCCAGCTGTACAACAGCCGCGGCTCCGGCTTCTGGGGCCCGCCGTTCCGGGTCTTCGCCCCGAACGAAATCGCCCTCCTGACCCTCCGCAGCGCCTAAACCCGCCAGCCCCCTCGCATCCCAGCAGATCCCACCGACTAATTTTTTTGTCTTGACAACTCAAACCATCGGATGCGAGAGTTCTCCTCAACAGCACCACCCCGAGGAGGAACCCCATGCCCACCGTCACGTCCGCCGACGGCACCCAGATCGCCTACTCCCGCACCGGCTCCGGCCCCGCGCTCGTCCTCGTCGACGGCGCGCTCTGCTACCGCACCTCGACCCCCAACGACGATCTCGCCAAAGCCCTCGCGGACCGCTTCACCGTCTACACGTTCGACCGCCGAGGCAGAGGCGAAAGCGGCGACACCGCCCCGTACGACGTCGAGCGCGAGATCGAAGACATCTCCGCACTGGCCAAGGAAGCAGGCGGAGAGATCAGCCTGTACGGCATCTCGTCCGGCGCCGCCCTCGTACTGGAAGCCGCCCATCGCGGCGTGCCGGTCAAGAAGGTCGCGGTGTACGAACCGCCGTTCGTCGTCGACAGCACCCGCAAGCGCGTCCCGACCGACTACCAAGCGAAGCTCGAAGCAGCCGTCGCCGCCGGAAAACCGGGCGACGCGATCAAGACGTTCATGGTCGAAGGCGTCGGACTGCCCGCCCTGATGGTCACGATGATGCGCCTGATGCCCGCCTGGCCGCGGATGAAGCGCGTGGCCCACACCCTCGCCTACGACGCCCAGATCATGGACGACAACCAGTCCGGCCGCCCACTCCCCGCCGAACGCTGGTCCGGAATCACCGCCCCCACCCTGATCCTCGACGGCGGCAAGAGCCCCGAGTGGATGCGCAACGGCGTCGCAGCAGCGGCGGCCCAACTGCCCCACGCCACGTACCGCACCCTGCCCGGCCAGACGCACCTGGTGAAAACCGCCGCGCTGGCACCGGTACTGGCGGAGTTTTTCGCCACGAACTGACCCGCCACCAGCCGTCGTGAGGCAAGCTGCGACACGTGGCCACGCGAGCATTGATCTTCGACTTCGACGGCACCCTCGCCGACACCGAAGCAGCGGTACTGCGGTCCTGGCAGGAAATGTTCGCCGGACATGGAGTCGAACTGCCCCTGGACGTCTGGCACACAGTCATCGGCACCCAGAACACCGCCGCGACGATGTTCAAGCTGCTAGCCGAACAAGTAGAAAACGTGGACCCGGAATCGCTGCGCCCGTCCATGCGCGCCCGAGTACACGAACTCCTAGCCGAAGACGGCCCACGAGAAGGCGTACTCGACTACCTAGACGAAGCTGCCCGCCGCGGTTTGTCCCTAGGCGTCGCCTCAAGCTCCTCCGGCACCTGGGTACACGGCCAACTGGAACGCCTAGGCCTGGCCGCCCGCTTCACCGCAGTAGAAACCGGCGACCGCCACAAACCAAAGCCAGACCCAGACACCTACCTCGCGGCCCTGCGAACCCTAGGCGTAACCGCGGAAGAAGCCCTGGCCTTCGAAGACTCCCCGCACGGCGTGAGCGCAGCGAAAGCAGCCGGAATCACCACCATCGCAGTACCAAACCCCATCACCGCAACCCTGGACTTCGCCAAAGCAGACCAAGTCCTCCCGTCCTTCACCACCACCCCGCTCAGCACATTGCTGCAACAGTTCGGTACGTGAGGGCCACCCTCATTGACTCTGATTCCCTGAGGGTTCCCCTCACGACCAGCCACCGGGCCGTGAAGGACCCCAATGTGGCATTGGGTGCGTCGCACGCACCGAACGCCACATTGGGTGCGTCAGATGCACCCAATGCCACATTGGGGCGCAAGCCCCACCCCCAGCCAACCCGCACCGGTGCACCCACCGATCAAGGCACCCACCCGCAGCCGATGCACCCAACGAGCGAGGCACCCAGCCCCTCCCCCGCACCCCGATACGAAGCGCATCTGCGGTTCGGGGGTGCTTGTCAAGGCATCTTTCCCGCCTTGACAAGCACCCCCGAACCGTCAGCACAATCAAGCTTCGGGGTGCCCCACGCAACCCCACGGCAATGTCGCCGCCAGGCGACGAGCCGATCACTCCGGCACAACAAGCCGATCCAAAAACCCCCGCTGCCCCTTGACCAACTTCTCCCGAGCCACCTCAAGCGAAAACCACTCCACCCGATCCACCTCGGGAAACTCCCGCATCACCCCAGACCGAGGCGGCCACTCCATCTCAAAAACCCCCGGCACCACGACACCAGGATCAAGCTCCCCCTCCACCGCCCAAGCAGTCACGACCTTCCCGGACTGCCGAACCTCCCCCAGCGAAACCCATTCCCCGTCCGGAACCGCCACCCCCAGCTCCTCAGCGAACTCCCGCCGAGCCGCCGCCTCAGGTTCCTCCCCCTCCTCGATCTCCCCCTTGGGCAACGACCAAGCCGCCAGATCCTTCTTGGCCCAGAACGGCCCGCCCATATGCGCGAGCAACACCTCAACCCCGTCCGCGCCCCGCCGATAAACCAACACCCCAGCACTCCGCTTGACCACCATCCCCCCACCCTGCCAGCCCCGCTGACCAGCCCAAACACCGCCTCGAAAAACTTCCCGGCGATGTGTCGATCCCGGCCGGCCACGTTCGACGCATAGGCAGAAGGCAGCCAACAGCCACCCGGGAGGGACCCAAGATGACCACCACCACCGCCCCCAAGACCGCAGCCGCCGCCACGACCGAGGCCACGAAGTCCCTGGCAGACCGAGTCCGCCCGACCGTACTGGCCCTCTTCCGCGCCGTGGTGTCATTCCTCTTCCTCTGCCACGGCCTGATGGGCTTCGGTCTCTTCGGCGGCATCGACAACGCGGGCGGCGCGGTCCCCTTCGGCCAGTGGCCCGGCTACTGGGCCAGCCTGATCGAGGTCGTCGGCGCGGTCTTCGTCTTCGCCGGGCTCTTCACCCGCGTCTCCGCGACCGTGCTCTCCGGCGTCATGGCCTACGCCTACTTCACCGTGCACGCCCCGGAAGGCCTGCTGCCCCTGCACAACATGGGCGAGCCCGCCGCGCTCTTCGCCTGGATCTTCCTCGTCATCGCGGTGGTCGGCCCGGGCGCGGCCTCCCTGGACCAGCTGCGCCGCCGCTGAAAAACCGTGCCGAGAGCGGCAATCCCGGGAACTACCCGGGGTTGCCGCTCACGAGCATCGCCCGCCCGAGCGCGTGCTCCATCAGCACCGTCAGCACCTGCTTGGTGGAATCCCGCTCCCGCGCGTCGCACAGCAGCAACGGCACCTGCGGATCCAGATCCAGCGCCCCGCGGACTTCCTCGGTGCCGTACCGGTAAGCGTCGTCGAAGCAGTTCACCCCGACCACGAACGGCAGCCCGCGCTGCTCGAAGAAATCCACCGCGGGGAAACAAGATTCGAGCCGTCGCGTGTCCGCCAGCACCACCGCGCCGAGCGCGCCCTCGGCCAGTTCGTCCCACATGAACCAGAACCGGTCCTGCCCCGGCGTGCCGAAGAGGTAGAGGATCAGCTCGGGGTTGATGGTGATCCGGCCGAAGTCGAGCGCGACCGTCGTGGTGGTTTTGCCCTCGACACCGGACAGGTCGTCCACGCCCTCGGACGCGGCGGTGATCACCTCTTCGGTGCGCAGCGGCGGCACCTCGCTGACCGAGCCGACCATGGTCGTCTTGCCGACCCCGAACCCGCCCGCGACGAGCACCTTCACCGCTTGCGCGGTGAGCGACCGGCGGGGCTCAGAGTTTCCGGATGCCATCGAGAACCGCCTGGAGTACGTGGGGGCTGGGGGCGTCGGTCACCGGCGTCGCGGTGCGGAACAGCACGAGGTTGCGTTCTATCAAATCGCTCAGCAGCACCTTCACCACCGGCAGCGGGAGATCGACCCGCGCGGCCACCTCGGCGACCGAAACCGGGCGCTGGCACAGGGAAAGAATGCGCGAGTACTCCGGTTCGAGCCCGGGCGTCTCGCTCGCGGCGCGCAACGCGACGACGAGCGTGATGAGGTCGAGCCCGCGCGTGTCGGACCGGGTCCGCCCGCCGGTGACGGCATAGGACCGCACCAGCGGACCGGCCTCGTCCTCGTACCAGGACTCGCGCGCCGTCATGGCGAGGTCCGCTGGACCGCTCCGGCCCGCGGCGCCGCGGTGAGCACCGCACCGACCCGCTTGACCATCAGGTTCATCTCGTAGGCGACGAGCCCCATGTCCGCGTCGACCCCGGCCAGCAGCGCGAGGCACGCGCCCCGGCCGGCCGCGGTGACGAACAGGAACGCGTGGTCCATCTCGACCATCGTCTGCCGCACGTTGCCGCCGCCGAAGTGCCGTCCGGTGCCGCGGGCGAGGCTCTGGAACGCCGACGCGACCGCGGACAGGTGCTCCGCGTCCGCCTCGGACAGATTGCCCGACCGGCCGATCAGCAACCCGTCCGCGGACAGCACCACCGCGCGGTCCGCGCCGGCGACCCGCTGCACGAGGTCGTCGAGCAGCCAGTCGAGCTCGTTGACGCCGTTGTTCGCCATCAGTCGCGATCTCCGTACCTGTTGTCGTGCCCGGGATCGGCCTCGCGGGCCCGCCGGGTGCCCTGCTGGAACGCGCTGAGCCGGGAGCGGGCCTGCTCCGGCGAATCCTCGCGGACCTCCTCGGATTCCGGCGCCGGCCGGTCGCCGCGCAATTGCGGGACGAGGTTCTGCTGCCGGCGCCGCTGCGGCAGCGGGGGCCGTCCGGGCGGACGCGGCGGCGCGGCCCGGCCGTTTTCGACCGCCGGACGCGGCGCGCGGCCGGCGTCCGCGGGCGGGCGCTGCTCGCGGTTTTGCGGCGGACGAGCCGACGGCGCCTCGGCCACCGGACGCATCGCGCGGCGGGTCGGCGACTCCGGGCGCTGCTGCTCCGGCGCGACCCGCGGTTCCGGTGCGATCCGCGACGGCTGCGGCAGGTCCGCCCGCTGCGGTTCCGGACGCTTCCGTTGCGGCAGTTCCGGACGCTGTGGCTCAGCCCGCTGCGGCTCCGGCGCGGGCCGCGACGGCTCCACCGCGAGCCGCGACATCTCCGGCGTCCCGTCCGACTCCGGTTCCGCGGCGGCGTCCGAGGGCTCGGTCTCGCTGAGCGGAGCGAGCAAGTCCTTGCGCACCAACACGATCGCCCGGGTCCCGCCGTACGCGGATTCGCGCAGGTGCACCGAGATCCCGTGCCGCGACGCCAGCCGCGCGACCACGAACAGGCCCAGCCGCGGTTCGTCGGACAGCGCCATGATCCCGAAGTCCGGCGGGTCGGCGAGCATCGCGTTGAACTCGTCGGCCTGCTCCGGCTCGATGCCGAGCCCCTGGTCCTCGACCTCGATCACGACGCCCTTGCCGACCACGTTGCCGCGCAGTTCGACGCGCGATTCCGGCGGCGAGAACGACGTCGCGTTGTCGATCAGCTCGGCGAGCAGGTGCACGAGGTCGCCGACGACCGGGCCGCGCACCGCGACCTCCGGCAGCTTCGCCGTCTTCACCCGCGCGAAGTGCTCGGTTTCCGCCGCCGCGCCGCGGACGAGTTCGACCAGCGACACCGGATTGCGCCACTGCCGTCCGGGCTGGCCGCCGCCGAGGATGATCAGGTTCTCCGCGTTGCGCCGCGCGCGGGTGGAGAGGTGGTCGAGGCGGAACAGCGTGTCGAGCTGGTCCGGGTCCTCCTGCTTGCGCTCGGCGGCGTCGAGCACCTTCAGCTGCCGGTGCACGATGACCTGGCTGCGGTGCGCGATGTTGAGGAACACCGCCTTCGTGCCCTGCCGGGTCTTGGCCTCTTCGACCGCGGCGGCGAGCGCGGACTGCTGCGCGAGGTTGAACGCCTCGGCCACCTCGCCGATCTCGTCCGTCCCGTGGTCGAGCAGATGCCCGCCCTCGTCGAGGTCGACCGGTTCGCCCGCCCGGATCCGGCCAACGAGTTCCGGCAGCCGCACCTCGGCCGCGTCGAGGGTGTCCTCGCGCAGCCGGGCGAGCCGGGAGATGAATCGGTTCGACAGCCGCAGCGCGACCAGCACCACGGCGAGCGCGAACAGCACCGCCGCCGCGCCCGCGATGATCGAGTTCCGCAGCGTGTCGTCCGCGTCGGTGATCGCCGCGTTGGTCGCGTGCGCGCTCTGCGCGGCGAACATCGTCATCAGCGTGGTGGCGACCTGCTTGGCGTCGGTCCGCCACTGCTCCAGCGGCACCGGAAGCTGTTTCGCGCCGGACAGCAAGGCGTTCTCGACCTGCGTCACAGTCGTCCACGCGGGACTGGAGACGAGCTTGTCGTAGTTCGCCCGCACCTCGGGCACCATCTGCGGCACCGACTGTTCGAGCTGCGCGTGGTACGCGCCGATCTGGCCGAGGTACGCGCGCTGCTCGTCGCCGGACAGCCCGCCCGCGGCGAGCCCGGCCGAGGCCAGTGCGTCGCTGCGCTGCATTTCCTCGGCGGCGTTGAAGATCGGGATCGCGGACAGCCGGGCGTAGGCGTTGTCCGCGCCGCGCGCGGCCTGCGCGAGACCGGCGACGCCCTGGGTGAACTGGTCGATGATCTGGTTGTAGAAGGAAAAAACCTCGAGCCGCGGCACCTGGCCGGCGTCGACCCGCTGGCGCAGCTGCGGCAGTTTCGCCTCCAGCGCGGCGAACGTGGCGATGTTCTGCTTGACGCTCGCGGGCACGTTCGAGTCGCTCGCGAAGTTGCCCTGCAGCACCGAGGTGATCTGCGCGGCGGACGCGTCCGTCTTCGGCCGGGTCGCCAGCAGCGCGGCGCGCGCGGCGTCCTGTCCGGCGAGCACGCTCATCGACAGCTGCCGCTCCTGTTCCGCGGCGAGCAGGAACGGAATGCCGGGGCCTTCCGAACCGCGAATCTTCTGCGCGTAACTTCGCGCCTGCGTCGCGTCGAAAATCAGGTATCCGGCGAGCGCGATACCGACGACGAGCAACGCCACGCTAGGAATCAACGCGATCGCGAGCACGCGAGAGCGAATCGAGGAGCCGCGGCCCTTTCGCCCGGAATTCTGCTTCACCGTGATCCGTTTTCCTTCCGGCACTGCTGTGGTATTCGGGTCCTCGGTGTTTTCGTTGCACCGGTCCGACCAGCCGGATCACAGTTCACCGTGGTCTGCGTTGCCCGCGACGACGGTAAGCAACCTTCACGGGTGAGTCAAGTCCGGACCCGCGTTGCCGTCATCCTCTTGTTACCTGCTAGTAACCCACTGTGGTGCTTGGAAAACTGATCACCACCGGACGTGACCTTGGTCGCACCGGCTCCGCCGCCGTCGGCAGGGAGCCCGCGCGTGAGGTCCGTCACGACGACGCGTCCGCGAAAACTCACCGGAAACTCATGCGCATTTCCGCATCGGCGGCGGAATCGAACGGAAAACCGAGATCGATTTCCGGAATTCAGCGCCGCACGCCATTCGGCGGCCGATGCGCGGAAAGCCGCGGCATCGGCGCGGTTTCGGTTTCCTCCGCCGTCTCGCGCCGGTCGCGCCGCAGCAGATCGTGCAGCATCTCCCGGCACGCCCATGCCAGCACCGCCACGGACGCGACCAGCACCGCCACCAGCGTCGATTCGACCGGATAGCGCGCGACCAGCCCGCCGAAACGCGCGAGCACGAAGCCGATGACCACGCCGACGAGCAGGGTCACGAGGTACGAGAGCGGCACTTCCCGGCCGCGGTTCTCGATCATTTCGGCCCCTTTCGCCCCGGATCCGCGCGGCGGACACCGCTGCCCGATCAGCTTCGGCCCGCGAAAAAACAGGCACCGAGCATACCCGCAGGGCAGCGCACGGCGCGCCCGTCGATCACCCGAAGGGGCGAGCACGACACCGATTGTTCACCCGGGACCCGCGAATCCGGCCGGATCCCCGCGAATCCGCGAGGATATCGCGCGAATTCTTTTCAGCGCACCTCGCGCAGCACGGTCACCGCCCGCAGCACCTCGGCGTAAGTCGTGTACAGCGGGGCCAGCCCGAACCGCAGCACGTCCGGCGGCCGGAAATCCCCGAGCACCCCGCGTTCGTGCAGCGCGTTCATCGTCTGCTGCCCGCCCGCGTCCCGCACCGAAACCTGGTGCCCGCGCGTGTGTTCGCGCGGCGTCGGAATGTCGGCTCCGGGAAGGAGTTCGTCCGCACACCGGAAAAAGAAGTCGCCCAGCGCCAATCCTTTCGCGCGCAGCACGGAAAGGTCGACGCCGTCCCAGACGTCCAGCGCGGCGTCGAGCGCGAGCATCGACAGGATGTCCGGCGTGCCCGCCCGGACGCGCGCGATCCCCGCGCTGCCGCGGTACCCGGATTCCATGCCGAACGGATCCGCGTGCCCGGCCCATCCGGCGAGCGGCTGATCGAATTCCGCCTGATGCCGCTGTGCCACATAGACGAACGCGGGCGAACCCGGTCCGCCGTTGAGGAATTTGTACGTACAACCCACCGCGAAGTCGACGTCGCACGCGTCCAGCTCAACCGGAATCGCGCCGACGCTGTGGCAGAGATCCCAGACCGCGAGCGCGCCCGCCGCGTGCACCGCCTCGGTGACCGACGGCATGTCGTGCAGCCGCCCGCTGACGTAATCGACGTGGTTCACGAGCACCGCGGCGGTCCGCTCGCTCACCGCGCCGGGCAGCTCCGCCACCGGCACGCGCCGCACGGCGTGCCCGGTGAGCCGAGCCGCCTGGTCGGCCACGTAGCCGTCGGTCGGGAAGGTGGCCGCGTCGACCAGGACCTCGTCGCGACCGGGATTCGCCCGCACCGCCGCGACGAGCACCTTGAACAGGTCCACGCTCGTCGAATCCGCCACCACGACCTGCCCGGCCGCGGCCCCGACCAGCGGCGCGATCCGCTCCCCGACGCGCTGCGGGGCTTCCCACCAGCCCTCGGTCCACGACCGGATCAGCCGCCGCCCCCACTGCTGCCGCACCACCTGGCTCACCCGCTCCGCGACGTGTTTCGGCGGCGCGCCAAGGGAATTCCCGTCGAAGTACGCGACTTCCGGGTCAAGGTCGAACTCCGCGCGCTTCGCGGCGAGCGGGTCGGCGGCGTCGAGTGCGGCGGCCTCGTCGGCAAGGCTCTCGCCGCGCACGGCGGATTCGGTCATCGACGCTCCTCGGGGTTCCGGTTCGCCCCCTTTCTAACAGGAGGCGGGCCGGTCCCTCGAGCGCCGAGGCTGGCCGGGATTCTCTATCGGCCGCCGCTTCGACGACCTAGAGTGACCTGACCAGGCACCACCGGAGGAGGTCAGCGTTGACCCAGTCGATCGCCGAACAAGCCGAGGGCCAGACCATCCCGCTGCTGCTGCGGCGCAACGCCGTCGAGTACGGGGACCGGCCCGCGCTCACGTCGCTCGATCTCGAGGGCCGTCCGACGCTCACCTGGAGCGAGTTCCGGACCGCGATCGCCGAGGTGTCGCGCGGGCTCGCCGGGCTCGGCCTCGCCGCGGGCGACCGGATGCTGATCATGGCCCCGAGTTCGCCGGACCATCTCGTCGCCGACCTCGCGGCGGTCCATCTGGCGGCCATCCCGTGCACGGCGTACGCGACGCTCAGCCCGGAGCAGATCCGCTACGTCGCGCGGCACAGCGCCGCCCCGATCGTCGTCCTCGCCGGCGCCGACGAGCTGTCGCGCTGGCTGCCGGTGCTCGACGACCTGCCCGCGCTGCGCCGCGTGGTGGTCATGGACGAATCCGCGATCCCGGACGGCGACGACCGGTTCGTCGCGTACTCCGCGGTGCGCGAAACCGGCCGCGCCGCGCTCGCCGCCGACCCTGAGGCGTTCGATCGGGCGTGGCAGGGCATCCGTCCGGACGATCCGCTCGCGATGATCTACACCTCGGGCACCACCGGCGACCCCAAGGGCGTCGTGCTCTCCCACCGCAACGCGATCCACGAGGGGATCGCCGTGCACACGCTGCACAAGGCCCCGATGCACGCCACGAACATCGCGTACCTGCCGCTGGCGCACATCGCCGAACGCGAGCTGTCGATCTACCTGCCGATCGTCGCGGCGGGCCACGTGCACACGATCGGCGATCCGTCCGGCGTCGTCGCGGCGCTCGGCCAGGTGCGTCCGCAGAGTTTCTTCGGCGTGCCGCGGGTGTGGGAAAAGATGGTGGCGGGCCTGAAGAACATGCTCGCCGGCGTGCCCGAGGACCGGCGCGAGGCGCTCATCTCGGCCAACGAACTCCTGCAAGAGGGCTACAAACTCCGCAGCGCGGGCGAGGAACTGCCCGCCGATCTCGCCGAGCGCATCGCGAAGACCGACGAGACCGTGCTCGCCCCGGTGCGCGGGCTGCTCGGGCTCGACCAATTGCACATCGCGTCCAGCGGCGCGGCCGCGTTGCCGCTGGAAGTGCTGTACTTCCTCGCCGGGCTCGGCGTCGAGATCCGCGAGGTCTGGGGCCTGTCCGAGACCACCGGCGCGGCGACCGCGAACAGCGCCGACGCGTTCCGCGCGGGCACCGTCGGGCGTCCGATCGACGGCGTCGAGGTGAAAACCGGCGAGGACGGCGAACTGCTCGTCCGCGGTCCGATCGTCTTCCTCGGCTACCTGCAGCCGGACGGCACGATCGAACCGGCCACCGACGCCGACGGCTGGTTCGCCACCGGCGACATCGGCACGATCGACGAGGACGGCTACGTCACGATCACCGACCGCAAGAAGGAACTGATCATCACCTCGAGCGGCAAGAACATCGCGCCGACCCGGATCGAGGGCCTGCTGAAGGAACACCCGCTGATCGGACAGGCGGTCGCGATCGGCGACGCGCGGCCGTACGTGACCGCGCTGATCGTGCTCGACGACGAGATCGCGCCCGGCTGGGCAGCGGCCAACGGCGTCGAAGCGGCGGACATCGAAACACTGGCCCAGCACGAGGCGGTCCAGGCGGAGATCGCGCGGGCCGTCGAGTCGGCGAACAGCAGGCTCGCGCGGGCTGAGCAGATCAAGCGCTATCACGTCATCACCACCGCGTGGACGCCGGAGACGGGCGAGCTGACCCCGACGCTCAAGCTCAAGCGCCGGGTGATCAACGAGCGCTACCAGCCGGACATCGCCTCGCTCTACTCCTCGTGAGTGGCGGTGCCGGTTCTAATACTCCAGCTGTAGTTCGTGATCGGGT
>NZ_SDLS01000049.1:0-43946 GCF_004522315.1 Amycolatopsis sp. CFH S0740
GAGGGAATCAGATTCCCTCAGGGTGGCCCTCACGTACGTCAACTGGAGCGAGCCAGCGCCGGGTCAGGGTGCGGTCGCGCGGATCAGCCGGAGCGCGGCGGGGATGGCGTCCACCAGACCGGACGCCGACGTCGGCACGTCCTCCGCGGCGAGCGCACCCGCCAGCGAGTGCACCTGAGCAGCAGCCGCGGCGGCCAGCCACGGATCGAGTCCGGCAGCCAGCAGCGACCCGACCAGGCCGGTCAGCACGTCGCCGGAACCAGCGGTGGCCAGCCACGACCCGCGCGGGGTGTTCACCGCGACGCGGCCGTCCGGAGCGGCAACGACGGTGCAATGGCCCTTCAGCAGCACGACAGCGTCGTACTTCTTCGCCGCTTCCCGCGCCGCGGCGACCCGATCCGCGCCTGGGCGGCGGCCCATGAGGCGTTCGTACTCGCCGGCGTGCGGGGTGAGCACGAGCGGAGTGTCCGGGTCGCGGGCGTCGAGGACTTCGGGAGTGTTCGCGATGATCGTGGTGGCGTCGGCGTCCGCGCACACCGGGAGGCCCTGGCCGAGGATGTGCCGCAGGATCTCGCGGCCCTCGCCGCCAGTGCCGATGCCCGGGCCGACCACCCACGCCTGCACCCGGCCCGCGTCGGTGACCGAGCCGGTCGCGACGATCTCCGGCCAGCGCGAGCGCACGACGTCCGCGGCGTGTCCGGCGTAGCGGACCATGCCCGCCGTCGCACGCACCGCGGAACCGGACGCGAGCACCGCCGCGCCGGGGTAGGTCGCCGATCCGGCCGCGATCCCGACTACGCCCTGGGTGTATTTGTCGTCTTCCGGACCGGGGATCGGCCACGCCTCGGCGACGTCGGCCAGGTCAAGGCGGTGCAGATCCGGTTCGTTCAGCCAGGGCCGCAGGCCGATGTCCACCAGCACGACCTCGCCGCATTCCTCCGGGGCCAGCACGTGCACGGGCTTGAGCGCCCCGAAAGTGACCGTGCGCGCGGCGGTGACGTGCGGGCCGTCGACCGCGCCGGTGTCCGGATCGACGCCGCTCGGCAGATCCACCGCCACCACCGGCGCTTCGATCCGCGCGACCAGCTCGGCCGCTTCCGGACGCAACGGGCCGCGAGCCGAAATGCCGACGATGCCGTCCACGACGACATCCGCCCGCTCGATCCACTGTGGACTGTCCGCTATGGACACCACGCGCCCGCCGGATCGCCGCAGTGCGGCCAATCCCGCCGGATGAGCCTTCTCCGGCTTCAGCAATACCGCAGCCACCGCGACCCCGCGCCGACGCAGGAAAGCGCCAGCCCACAAGGCATCGCCGCCGTTGTTGCCCGAGCCGACCAGCAGCACCACCCGCCGACCGGAGACACCGCCAGTGTCCTCAGCCAGCAACCCGGCCACTTCGGCGGCGAGGCCGAAGGAGGCCCGGCGCATCAGCTCGCCGTCCGGAGTGCGCGCGAGCAGCAGGTCCTCCGCCGCGCGAATCCGTTCTGTAGTCCAGATTCCCTGCACGGCGGCGGCTCCCTACTCCACGGTGACGGACTTCGCCAGGTTACGCGGCTTGTCGATGTCGTACCCGCGCGAACTCGCGATCTCCGCGGCAAGCACCTGCAGCGGAACGGTGGAAACCAGCGGCTGCAGCAGCGTCGGCACCGCGGGCACCTCGATGAGTTCGTCGGCGAACGGGCGCACGGTCTCGTCGCCCTCCTCGGCGATCACGATCGTGCGCGCGCCCCGCGCCTGGATCTCGCTGATGTTCGACACCAGCTTCGAGTGCAGCACCGCGCGGCCCTTCGGCGACGGCATCACGACGACGACCGGAAGGCCCTCCTCGATCAGCGCGATCGGACCGTGCTTCAGTTCGCCCGCCGCGAAGCCCTCCGCGTGCATGTACGCGAGTTCCTTCAGCTTCAGCGCGCCTTCCAGCGCCACCGGGAACCCGACGTGGCGGCCGAGGAACAGCACCGCGCGCGAGTCGGAGATCCGCCGCGCGATCTCGCGGGTCGGCTCCACAGTGGACAGCACCTTCTGCACCGCGGCCGGCATCGCTTCCAGCTCGGCGAACTCGCGGGCGACCTCGTCCGGGTACTTCGTGCCGCGCGCCTGCGCCAGCGCGAGGCCGACGAGGTAGTTCGCGGCGATCTGCGCGAGGAACGCCTTGGTCGACGCGACCCCGATCTCCGGCCCGGCGTGCGTGTACAGCACGGCGTCGGACTCGCGCGGGATCTGCGCGCCGTTGGTGTTGCAGACCGCCAGGACGCGGGCCTTCTGCTCGCGCGCGTGCCGCACGGCTTCGAGGGTGTCCGCGGTCTCGCCGGACTGGGAGACGGCGACAACGAGCGTGTCGCGGTCGAGAACCGGGTCGCGGTAGCGGAACTCCGAGGCCAGCTCCACCTCGACCGGCAGCCGGCACCAGTGCTCGATGGCGTACTTCGCGACGAGCCCGGAGTGATAGGCCGAACCGCAGGCGATGACGAAGACCTTGTCGACGTCGCGCAGGTCCTGGTCGGAAATGCGCTGCTCGTCGAGGATGATCCGGCCGGCCTCGAAGTGCCCGCGCAGCGTGTTCGCCAGCGCCTCCGGCTGCTCCTCGATCTCCTTGAGCATGAAGTATTCGTGGCCGCCCTTCTCGGCGGCCGACAGGTCCCAGTCGACGGTGAACGGCTTGGCCTGCGCGGCGTCGCCGTGGAAGTCGGTGACCTGGTAGCCGTCGCGGGTGATGACGACCAGCTGGTCCTGGCCCAGTTCGACGGCCTCGCGGGTGTGCTCGATGAACGCCGCGACGTCGGACGCGACGAAGTGCTCGCCCTCGCCGACCCCGACCACCAGCGGCGACGACCGGCGCGCGGCGACGATCGTGTCCGGCTCGTCCGCGTGCGTCACAACGAGGGTGAACGCGCCCTCCAGCCGACGGCACACCGCGGCGACGCTGGCCGGCAGGTCACCCTTGGTGTCGCCCTCGGCGTAGGCGAGGGAAACCAGGTGCGCGGCGGTCTCGGTGTCGGTGTCGCTGGCCATCTCGATGCCCGCGGCCTCGAGCTCGGCGCGCAGGGCGGCGAAGTTCTCGATGATCCCGTTGTGCACCACCGCGACGCGGCCGGCGGTGTCCCGGTGGGGATGCGAGTTGCGGTCGATCGGAGCCCCGTGCGTGGCCCAGCGGGTGTGGCCCATGCCCGCGGTGCCCTCGAACGCGTCGCGGCCGACCTCGTCGAGCCGGGCCTCCAGATTGGCCAGCCGGCCGGCCTTGCGCTCGACGGTCAGCGCGCCGGCGCCGTCCAGCACCGCCACGCCCGCCGAGTCGTAGCCCCGGTATTCCATGCGGCGGAGCCCACCGAGCACGACGTCCAGAGCCGGGCGGTGTCCGACGTATCCCACGATTCCACACACGCGAACTAGCGTAACGAGACAAGTCCAGTCCCCTACTCCGGTCCCTAGAGCGGGGTTTTCAGTGCCGCTGAGCTGGGCGGGCGACGTCCCGGACAACCGTTGACCGGGTCTTCGCGCAGTGTGGCGGCCGACCCCTAAACCGATCGGGGTGGCGCACCGGGCCGGGGAGGGGCACGGGCAGTAAGGTCACGCGCATGGCCAGCAAGCCCAAGCAGCTGCTCACGGAGCTGTCCCACCCGGGACCCCACGAGGTTGTGCGCGGCAACCTCGCCCTGGTCGGACTGCCCGGCGTCGTGTTCACCCCGCGCCAAGGCCTTGGCCTGCCCGCCATCGCGTTCGGGCACGGCTGGATGCAGCCGGCCACCCGCTACCGGCAGCTGCTGCGCCACCTCGCGAGCTGGGGAGTGGTCGCCGCGGCCCCCGCGACCCAGCTCGGCCCGCTCCCGTCGCACCGCCTGCTGGCCGGCGACCTGCTGACGACGCTCGACGTCGTCACCACGGTCCGCCTCGGCCCGGACGGCATCAGCGTCGACCCGGAGAAACTGGGCCTGGCAGGCCACTCCACCGGCGGCGGTTCGGCAGTGCTGGCAGCCGCCCAGTCCGCCGGAGCAGGCGACGACGCCCGCCCGAAGGTCCGCGCGGTGGCGACGGTAGCCGCGGCACAGACCTTCCCGCCCGCGACGGACGCCGCGAAGCTGATCAGCGCCCCCGGCCTGCACCTGGCCGTGGACGGCGACCTGGTCGCCCCGGCAGTCGGCCACGCGGACGCGATCGCCCAGGCGTGGGCCGGTCCGGTGCAACTGCGGACGCTGGCGAAGTCATCCCACCTCGCGGTGACCGAGGGCCGGCACTGGAGCCAGCTGCTGCTGCAGGGCAAACCGCAGCGGGCGACTCAGCAGCTGACGAAGGCGCTGTTCACTGCGTTCTTTCTCACGCATTTGACGGGGACGGACAAGTACCTGCCGCTGCTGGACGCGGATGTAAAGCGGGCGCCGATCGAGGTTCCTGAGGACGAGGAACCGGCTGCCTGATCAGGTAGCCAACCAGTCGGTGTTCGTGAAGTCGTCCTCGTCGTGGTGCACGCCGCGACGATGCCGCCCCGACGGAGCCGCGGGCGGTGCCGGAGCGGGAGCCGGCGGAGGCGTGCTCGGCCGCTGCGGAGCAGGCTCGGCCGCCGGGTAGTCAGCGCGACGTTCCTTCTCCGCTTCGTCGTCTTCGAAACCGAAGCTGACCTCGCCCTTGGCCTTGTCGCCGACCGTCGACTCCATCACCCAGCCGCCGGCCTTCGCCGCGCGACGAGCGCTCTCCTGCACGCGGACGATCACCTGGCCGACCGTGCGCAACTGCTTGTCGCTGGCCTCTTTGCTTTCCTTGAGGTCTTTCCGGACCCGGCTGCCGATCAACGCGAGCCGTTCCTCCGCCTCGCGTTCGATCTGAGCCATCTTGTGGCGGAATCCCGCCCCCAGGTCTTCGCTGCTCACCGCGTCCTCCCCCGTCCTAACGGCCAGGCTGATCGTCGTCGAGCAACGACCCGCTGATCCGGTTCGAGTTGGACTGCGAACCGAAAAGACCGCCGTCGACCCGGTACGCGCTCGACGAACGTTCCTGCTCCTGTCCGCCGCCCGGCGCGTTGCCGAGCCCGCCCATCATGCCCCCGCCCATCATGGCCGGAGTGCCGGAACCGGTCGCGTCGTGGTGCACCGGCGCGGTACCGAGCTGCGAGGTGTCGGTCGGCGGAGCGTCGCCTGCCGAAGCGGCCATCGGGTCGGCGGTGTCGCCGAGGCCGTCGTGCGGAACGGTGCCGATGCCGGGGTCGGAGGAGAACGGGTCGAGCACCGATTGGGCGGTAGTCGACTCGTCCGGTCCCGACGCCGCCGCGGCGGGCGCGCTCGCTGGCTCGTGAGTCACCGGCAGTTCGTGCGACGGCGGCTGGCCCGGGACGATCCGGTGCTCCTGCGCAGCGGGCTGGTCAGGAGCAGCCTGGTGGCTCTGCGCGGCGGGCTGCTCGGGAACGATCTGGTGGCCCTGCGCGGCGACCTGGTCCGGGACAGCCTGGTTCGCGGCAGCGGCGACCGGCTGGCCCGCTGCTGCCGCTGCGTCCGGCACCGGCGTTCCGGGAGGCGTCGGTCCGCCCGGAGTAGCCTGCCCGCCGACCGCGGCTCCACCGCCGGCGGTGTGGCCGCTGGGGTTGAGCGCACCGTCGTCACCGAGGGTGTACTTCGTGGGATGGCCCGAGCCGTCGTCGATCGTCACGACCGTCGGGCCGTCGGCTCCAGACGGCCGTTCGGCCACGATCGACAGCTTGCCGTCCTGGATGTGGATCTTGCCGTCCGGACCCGGCTGGTACTTCTGCGCGCCGTCCTGGTTCTTCGCGGCGTCCTGGCCCGGGGTTCCGTCGTGGCCCTGGCTGGTCCCTTGCGCACCGTCGTGGCTTTGCGCACCGTCGTGGCCCTGCGGTCCGAACCCGGTCGCCGGGTCCGGGTGCTGCTGCCCGGGCACCGGGGTCCCCGGCGGCTGCGTCGCGTCCGGCTTTGCCTGGTCGCCGAAGTCGAGGTCGTAGGTCTTCTGCTTGCCCGTGCCGTCGTCGACGCTGATCCCCATGTGCCCGTCCTTGCCGGGTTCGGACATGGAGATCTTGTGCCCGTCGTGCTCGACGGTCATCGTCTCGGGCTCTTCGGGCTTGAGCGCCGCGCCCGTCTTCGGGTCGATCGGATACGGCTGCCCGGTCTTCGGATCGACCTCGAGCGGCTGGTGAGTGACCGGGTTGAGCCCCTCCGCCGACTGCGGCTGGGTTTGCGGAGTCTCCGGCATCTTGGGCGTCTGCGCCGCGGCCGGGGTCGGCCCGGAGCCGCCGGTGCTCGGCATTCCCGAGTCCTTGCCACCGCCGCCGGAGGACGACGGCGTGGTCTGCTGGCCGCCCCCGTCGGACTGCTTGCCGCCGCCCTGGTCAGCGGGCTTCGACGACGTGGTGAAGAGATCCTCGCGAGCCTTGCCCAGCGAAGCGCCCAGCTCGTTCCACACCTGGTCGACGCTCGTGCGCGTGTGCTCGCAGACCTGCTGCCAGTTCGTGACGTGCTTGTCCATGAACCCGCAGAACCCGGCGAGCCACTTCTTGGCCCACTCCTGCCCGGCGTCCTTGGTGTCGTCGCCGAGGTCGCACTTGTCTCCGTTGACGGTGTTCTTCAAGTCTTCGGGCATGAACCGGACGAAGTGCTTGAAGTCGTCGTCACTCGCGTTGCGGCCCATCTCGGCGACCCGGATCAACCGATCGATGTCGCCGGGCGAGAACTGCCCCTTGGTGGGGTACTCGGTGATGTAGTACTCCTGCAGCCACTGGCATTTCGCCCGGATCAGCTTCGCGATCGAGGCGATGCTGCGGTCGATCAGGCCCGCCCCGTCCTTCAGGGTCTGCTCGACGGCCTTGGTGCCGTCGGTGATCCCCTTCCAGGACTGCTGAGCCGAATCCCGCGCGTTGCCCGACCAGTTGGCGAACACGGTCGCCATCCGGTTGTCCTGGTCGGCCGCGGCGTCCACAATGGACGCGTTGACGTCCGTCAATTCCTTGGCAGCGGCCTTGAACTTGTCGAACGGGATGTCCCGCTGCTCGTCGAACGGGTCGCCGACGTGCGGCTGGAACGGGTGCTCCGGCAGGTTCTGCGCGACGAGACCGCGGGCGCGGTTGTAGAGGGGCAGCAGGTTCCGGAACGGCTGCAGACCCGAGACGCCGAGGTCGAGGATCTCGTTGGAGTTCGCGACACCCGGGTCGGTGTCAGTGTTCTTGGCCCCTTGGTCCTTCAGCTTCTGCTTGTCGCCGTCGACCGCCTGCTGCTGCTTGTCCTGCGCAGCCTTCGCGCCTTTGTCGGCGTCGCCCTTCGCCATGCTGTACCACTTGTCGACGTCGCCAGCGCTCGACGTCTCCCAGTCCATATCCCCTTCGGAGATGTTGAACCGTTTCTTGTAGAAGTCCCGCCAGTGGTTGCGGTCCTCGTCCCCTTGGAAGCCGTAACTCTGCGCGTCGCCCTCTTCTTCTTCGTCCTCGACGTAGTCGAAGTAGCGAAGCGCCAGACCCCGTTTGGTGTTATCGGGAACGCTGGGGTCGTTCATCAACTGCTGGAACTCTTGGAAGGACGGGATAGTCCCGTTGCGCTCGGCCATCAGCGTTTGCCGCTCTTCGTGATGGAATCCGAGCTGCTCGCCTCGTTGGCGGTGTACTTCTTGCTCGCCGACCCGAGGTTGTTCCCGAAGTCCTCAGACGCCTTCACGTAGCTGTCGACGCATTTGCCGACCGCTTCGATGCCGGTCTTGTACAGCTGGAACGAGCCGTGGTGCTTGCGCCCGAAGTCCGCCTCGGTGATCTGCATCTGCTTCAACGCGGGCAGCGTCGTCTGCAGACGGTCCTTCGCCGCGTCCCGGACAAATCCGCCCGCCGTTTCCAGCATCTGCGGATCGACGTTCTGTCGGTTCCCCACGCTCGCCCCTCCTCGACTGCCGAGTTTTTCCGGACCTTGGACGCACGGAAGCCGTCGGCGGTGCCGGACACTCGTCTACGGAATGTACCCGGAGAGTGACGAGGGGCGCAGCGATTCGGGCAGTTCGGTCAGGAGACCGCGGACACGACTCCAGCCAGCCGGTCCGCCGCGGCCTGGGCCGTGGCGTGGGCCGGGGCTTCGACCATGACCCGCACCAGCTGCTCGGTTCCCGACGGACGCAACAGAACCCGCCCCTCCTCGCCGAGTTCCGCTTCGACCTCGCCGACCGCGTCGCGGACTTCAGCCGAGCCTGCCACCGCCGCTTTGTCCGCGACCGGGACGTTGACCAGGACTTGCGGCAGCCGGTTCATCACCGCGGCCAGTTCGGCGAGCGGTTTGCCCGTCGCGGCCATCCGGGCCATCAGGCGCATCGCGGTCAGGAGGCCGTCGCCGGTGGTGGCGTGGGCGGGGAGGACCACGTGGCCGGACTGTTCGCCGCCGAGGGCCAGGCCCGAGGCGCGCAGTTCCTCCAGCACGTAGCGGTCACCCACCGCGGTCGTGACGACCGTGATGCCGTGTGCCTTCATCGCCAGGTGCAGGCCGAGGTTGCTCATCACAGTCGCGACCAGGGTGTCCTTCACCAGCGCGCCCTCTTCGGCCAGCGCCAGCGCCAGGACGGCCATGATCTGGTCGCCGTCCACCAGTTCGCCCGCGGCGTCGACGGCCACGCAGCGGTCGGCGTCTCCGTCGTGGCCGATGCCGAGGTCGGCGCCGTGTTCGACGACTGCCGCGCGCAGCAGGTCAGGGTGGTTTGAGCCACAGCTGTCGTTGATGTTGATGCCGTCCGGCTCCGCGTGCAGGGCCACGACCTCGGCGCCTGCCCGGCGGTACGCCTCCGGGGCGGCCGCGGACGACGCGCCGTTCGCGCAGTCCACCACGACCTTCAGGCCGGCCAGCGGATGCGGCGTCGCGGCGACCAGGTGCTCGATGTACTTGTCGAGCGCGTCCGGGACGTCGGTGACGCGGCCGACCCCGTCGCCGGTCGGGCGGGTGACGCCGGTCGCGTCGAGGCCGGATTCGATCTCGTCCTCGATGCTGTCCGGCAGTTTGTGCCCGCCGGCGGCGAAGAGCTTGATGCCGTTGTCCGGCATGGGGTTGTGCGAGGCGGAGATCATCACGCCGAGGTCCGCCTCCAGCGCACCGACGAGGTACGCGACGGCGGGCGTCGGCAGCACGCCGAGCCGCAGGACGTCCGCACCGGCCGACGCGAGGCCCGCCACCACGGCGGCCTCCAGCATCTCGCCGCTGGCGCGCGGGTCGCGGCCGACCACGGCCACCGGACGGTGCGAACGGTCGTGCGCCGCCAGCACTCGGGCGGCGCTCGCCGCGACCGACAGGGCCAGCTCCGGGGACAGGTCGGCATTGGCCAGACCGCGTACCCCGTCGGTGCCGAACAGTCGAGCCATCTCGACCTCCTTGTCCCTTGATTCACCGGCCTCGGGGCGCGCCGGGCCTCGACAAACCTAGCGCCGGACCCGGCAGGGGTGATCCCCTGCCCTACCCCAAGAGAGTCGTGCCGGCGGCGGAAAACGCATCAACCAGCCCGGAAAACGCCGGAAGCGCCCATCCGATGGACGGATGGGCGCTTCCGGGGTTGCGCCAGGCGCGAAAATCAGCGCTTGGAGTACTGCGGGGCCTTGCGGGCCTTCTTGAGGCCGTACTTCTTCCGCTCCGTGGCGCGCGCGTCACGGGTCAGGAAGCCGGCCTTCTTCAGGGCCGGGCGGTCGTCGGCGTCGACCTCGACCAGCGCACGGGCGATGGCGAGACGCAGCGCGCCCGCCTGGCCCGAGATCCCGCCGCCCTTGAGGTTGGCGAAGATGTCGAAGGAGTCCGGCTTCTCGACGGTGACGAGCGGCTCCTTGATGAGCTGCTGGTGCACCTTGTTCGGGAAGTACTGCTCGAGCGACTTGCCGTTGAGCTTGAACTCACCGGTACCCGGCACGACGCGGACGCGGACCACGGCCTCCTTGCGGCGGCCGACCGTCTGCGCGTTGCCACCGGCGGCACGCGACGGGCGCGGGGCGGCGGCGGACTCGCTGGTCGCCACGGCCTCGGCGGGGGTCTCGGTCGAAGCGACGACCTCGGTCTCGGTGCTGGTCAACTGTTCCTCACTCACTGCGCGACCTGCGCGATCTTGGTGATCTCGCGCGCCTGCGGCTGCTGCGCGGCGTGCGGGTGCTGCGGGCCGGCGTACACCTTCAGCTTCTTGGCCATGGCGCGGCCGAGCTTGTTCTTCGGCAGCATGCCCTTGACCACCTTCTCAACGAGGTGCTCAGGCTTGGTGTCGAGCAGCTCGCCGAAGGAGCGCTTCCGCAGACCGCCGGGGTAACCGCTGTGCCGGTACGCGAACTTCTGCTCGCGCTTGTTACCGGTGAGAGCGACCTTCTCGGCGTTGACGATGATGACGAAGTCACCGGTGTCCACGTGCGGGGCGTAGGTCGGCTTGTGCTTGCCGCGCAGCAGCGTGGCGACCTCGGTCGCGAGCCGTCCGAGCACGACATCCTCGGCGTCGATCACGTGCCAGGCACGAGTGACGTCGCCGGGCTTGGGGCTGTACGTGGGCAAGGGTCTACCTCGTCGTCATTGCGTGTGGGTAATGTGCGGGCCGAGCGCTGACGCGCCGCAACGCACAACGACATATGAAGATACCCCTGTGGTCCCGCCTCTTGTGCAGCGGGGGTGCGAAGGCGCCTCGTCGGCCGGTCACAGCGTACCCGACCGGTTCCCGGAACCACCACGCCGCCGCGCGGGTCGAACCAGGATGAGACGATTCCGACGCGCGGACGCGCGAGCACGACGAGCACCTGGGGACAGCAGTTGAAGACACGAGCGAGGACGATCCGAGCCGCACGGACAGCGGGAGCCGTCGCCGCCGTGCTGGCTCTCGCGACCGCGTGCGGGCAGGCCCGCGCCGGCACCGCGCTGCCCGACGGCGACCAGGCCGCCGCGTACGTCGGCGCGAAGTTCGAGAAGGCCATGTCGAAGCTCGCGGACACGATCGTCGAGCCGCGCAATGTGACCAACTCCGCGGACCGGTACTTCAAGTTCGACGACAAGTACCTGCACAACATCGTCACCTCCGCGCGCACCGGCAGCCCGGAGAGCCGGATCGTGCACAACCGGTCGCAGAAGAACCCCAACGAGTTCCTCGACTCGTTCACCCCGGCCGACGGCGCCGTCGAGTACCTCTACCTCGGCCCGGCCTACAAAACGCTCGCGCCGACGCCGTGGGTATCGATGCCCAAGCCGGAGGCCGGGCTCGTCCAGCCGTGCGCGTGGGGCGGGGTGCAGATCGCGTGCAAGATGGGCGACGCGGTCGACAGCGCGTACAAGGCGGACAAGAAAGCGCTGCGCGGCGCCAAGAGCTCCGCGGACGGCACCGAGCAGCTGACCGTGAACGTGCCGTTCCCGATCTTCCTCGACCGGCGCGTCGAACTGCTCCCGGACAAGGTGCTCAACCAGGTCGGGCCGGAACTGCGCAAGGCAGTCGTGCCGAGCACGATCACGCTCAAGCCGGACGGCTCGCTCGCCGCGTTCACCATGGGAGCCAAGTTCGAGGGCGACGGGCACAAGGTCGAACTGCGCTACGAGTTCAAGTTCACCGGAGAGGCCACCTCCTCGGACCTGCCGACGGTGCCGGACGCCTCGCAGGTCACCGTCCTCGCGGACGACGCGGCCAAACAGGACTTCTACCGCAGGCTCGGCGAACTGCAGGGTCGCTGATGCGCGCCCTTCCGCCGATCGATCTCCGAGGTGAGCACTGATGACCCAGCCTCCCGACCAGTACCCGCAGGGGCAGCCGCAGTGGTGGCAGCCGGGGACGAACGCGCCGCAGCAGCAGGGTTATCCGTCCGGAGTGGACAGTTCCGGACAGCAAGGGCAGTGGGCACAACCTCCGGCGCAGCAACAGTTTCCGCAGGGGCAGTACCCACCGTCGCAGTATCCGCAGCAGGGTTATCCGCCCTACGGTCAGCCGCAGAGCCAGCCGACCCCGGCGCAGCAGCCGTCGGGAGGAAACCCTTACGGCGGCGGGTTCCAGCCATCCGAATACGGCGGGCTCGGCGCGTTTTCCTCTGCCAAGCCGGGAAAACCGCGGTCGAAGAAACCGTTCCTGATCGCCGGAGCGGTCGTTGTGGTGCTCGCCGCGGCGGGCGGGATCGCGTGGGCGACCGGAGTGTTCCGCGGGGACACCCTTGACCAGAAGTCGTTGCAGGAAGGCGTTTCCCGAGTTCTCAACGAGAGCTACGGCGAGCCGGACGTGAAGAACGTCGCTTGCCCCTCCGGCCAGACGATCGAGAACGGCACCACTTTCGACTGCACAGTGCAGGTCGGCGGACAGCCGAAGAAGGTCACCGTGCGCGTGCTCAACGACAAGCCAGAATATTCCGTCGGCGCTCCGCACTGAGCAGCGAGGGTCGTTCCGGAACCGGAGCTTTCAGCCGGGGCAGCGCACTCGGCGGCTAGCCAGAATATTCCATCGCCCCCCGGCGAAAGCCTTTCCCGAAAACGAAAACGGCGGGCCGACACCCGAAGGTGCCTGGCCCGCCGTGGTTTCGGAGCTTGGCTCAGAACAGGTTCTGCACCGAGCGGTCCGTCGCCGTGTAGCCGTCCGCGATCTGCGGCAGCACAGCGGCGATCTGCGCGAGAAGCTGACCGAACTCCTCGAACTTCTGGTTCCACTCGTTCTGGGCCTGGTGGTACTGGTCCTTCGCTTCACCGGTCCAGCTGTTGGTCAGCGGAGCGAGGTCGCTCTGCAGGTTGTCGAAGAGGGTGCGCAGCTCGCCACCGGTGGCGGTGCAGTCCTCAGCGGCGCGGTGGATGGTACCCGGATCAACAACAATGCGGCCGTCAGGCATGTCGAACTCCTGTCAGAAGAAAGAATGAAAGATGGAGGCGAATCTGGAACGGAAAAGAACTGGATCAGCCGAGAACGCCGAAGCCCTTGTTGAGCGAGTTGATGTGCTCGTGCTGAGCCGCTTCGCTCTTGGCGTAGGTGGATCCCGCTTCCTGGAGCAGCTCACCGATGCGGTGCAGCGCGTCGTTCAGGCCGCGACCGCAGTCGTCAAAGCGGCGCATGACGTTGTCGAAGGCACGCTGGGCGTCGCCTTCCCAGCCCGCGCGGGTCGCTTCGATGTTGGAGCGCAGGTCGCTCAGGTTCTTGTTCATCCGGCTGGTCGCGTCGACGACGCGCCCTTCCGCCGCGGTGAATTCCTTCGGATCCCCAGTGAAACCGCCAGCAGCCATGGGAGCTACCCCCTTCGTCAGTGGTTGTGCGCGCCGGCTGGTGTTTCCGGCACTGCACCTACGACGAAGACATTGCCAGTTCGGTTCACACTTGTCGCGACTTCTTCGCAAGTAGTTGCTTGCGTGAACGCGCCATCAGGGAACCGGTCGGCAACGGCCGGGTGAACGGCGTGCCGGCGACCCCGAAAAAACCTTGTCCACCAGCGTGGTTAGCACACGCACAGCCGGTTCCCGGAAACTTTCAGGAGTCCCGGCTCATGATTCGCGACTGCGAAAAGTCCTCGTCCTCTTCACTCGTCCGTGTCTGTTCGGGCGGAATCTCCGGACGAAGGGGAACCGGCTCGGGCGCGACGGGCTCGGCCGGCATCGGCAATCCGCGGGCCGCACGGAACCGGCGGGCGGCCCCGCGCAACGCGGACGGCGCGGGTTCCGCGGCGCCGGAAAGCCGCCGCCTGCCGAACTCCTTCAGCAATTCCCGGTTCTCATTGCGGTGCCGTTCGCTGCGCGCGAGCGCGGTGCCCGCGACGCGGCGCGAGAAGGTGACGGCGTCCTGTCCGGCTCGGGTGAAGGCCGCCGGCGCGGATTCCGGTTCGGAGGCCACAGATGCTCCTTCAGCTGGTGATCTTCAGCGTGCGCACCACTTGCTCGCACGCGGCGTCGACGCGCTGCTGCACCGCGGGTGATTGGTACTGGCAGCCGACGTGCACGCGGATCCGGCCCTGCACGAGCACATACCAGCGGACGGTAATCCGTTCCGGTTTGCTCTCGACGTAGCCGATCACGTTCCGGCCACCGTAAGTCAGATCAGGCTGGAACGCAGTGTAGTTCGCGTTTCCGCTGACCCCGGACCGCAAGGCGTCGACGAGTTTCTGCCGGTCGGCCGTCGCGTCGTAGTCCATCACGAACTCCTGCGCGAGCACGAGATCGTTGCCCTTGTCGGCGTCCTGCGGGTGCAGGATGACCTGCCGGTCGGCGACCTCGTCGGTGGTCTGGATCCAGTCGTTGGGCGCGACGAGGCTGAAGTCGTACTGGGAGAACGAACGGCCTTGATCGGAGCTGTCTCCGCTGCTGACGAAGTAGACGACTCCGCCCGCGATCAGCGCCACGACCGCCACCGCCGCGGTGATCAACCACAGCCGACGGCGTTTCTTCGCCTTTCCGCCGGAGTCGCCCGCGGCGTCCGCGCCGGGAGCGGTGAACCCGCCGTTCGCGGAACTGTTCTGCCCCAACGAGTTCTTGCCCGGTCCAGTCTGCAATGGACTCGGCCCGGCGGGCACCGCGACGCCGAACGGCGCGCTTTGCGGCCCCCTCGCCGGATCTGCGGGCGAGAACCCCCGCGGCGGCAACGGCTGCGCCGGAGCACTCCGCGGCGGCGCGTTCAGTGCGTTCGGTGCCGGCGGCGGACCACGGCGGATCGGCGCGTCTCCTCGGACGATCTCGGTGCGGTGCTCCGAGTGCCCCGGGATCGACGAACCGGGCAGCACGCCGGTGCGGTCCGGTTCCAGCAGCACCGCCCGGAGCGCGCCGCGTGCCACGACCGTCTCGGGCTGGTCCAGGCTCGTCGGCACCACGCCGGTGCGCTCGTGCACGAGCCGGGAAATCATCGGGATCCGGCTCGAACCGCCGACGAGGAAGATCGCCGCGAGCTGTTTGGGGCGCAGGCCGGAATCCGCGATCGCGGCACTGGTCAGCTCGACCACCCGGCCGAGCGGAGCCGCGATCAGCCGTTCCAGGTCCACCCGCGTCACGTGCGCGTCCGCGAACGGCGGCGGCAACGGCACATCGGTGTACGTGTGCCGCGACAGCGTTTCTTTGGCACCTCGGACGTCCTGGCGCAGCACCCGGCGCCGCCGGCGCTCAGCCAGCTCGCGGCCTTCGACGAGTTGCTGCCAAGCCTGCGGATCCGTGCCGGACACCAGCGACCCGACGTGCTCCAGCAACGCCTGGTCGATGTCGGCCCCGCCGAAGCTCGGATCGCCTCGCGTGGCCAGCACCTGGAACCCGCCCCGCTGCGGGGGCGCACCCGGCACGCGGGCCGCGCGCGCTGCCTCCGGCGACCGCTGGACGACGCTGACGTCGACCGTGCCGCCGCCGAGATCGAGCACCGCCAGCGCGTCGCCAGGACGGCCGGAGAACTCGACCGTCCGACCGCCCGGCGAAATCTCCGGGGCGAAGGTGGCCGCGTGGTACACCGCCGCGGCCACCGGTTCCGGCACCAGCGCCACCTCGCGCGCCAGCCTGCCCGCGGCCTGGCGCAGCAGCCGGGTGCGGATCGCGCCCCAGTCCGCCGGGTGGGTGAGCACCAGCAGGTCCACTTCGACGTCGCCCGCGACGCGCCGCGCCTCGGCGACCGCCCGGTCCAGCACCGCGTGCACGACGTCGATGACCCGCAGCACCGAATCGCCGAGCAGCAGATCGCCCTCGTCGATCCGCCGCTTCGGATTCGGCTCGTACCGCGACGGGTCGACGGCCGCCTGCCGCTCGGCCTCCTGGCCGACGAACAGGGTGCCGTCGGACGCCGCGTACACCGCCGAGGACATCAGCGGCTGCCCGTCGATCACCACGACCTGCGGCTCGCGGCCGTTGACCGACACGACGACGCAGGTGCTCGAGGTCCCGAAGTCGACCGCGACCCGCACCGTCACCGGGCACCCCTTCCGTCAACCGCGACGGCTCCCCGGTCGGTCAGTCGGGCTGGATCCACGACACCTGCACGAGCTGCTTCCCGTTCTTGCGGCTCAGCATGTTGCCCCGGCCCGGAGGCATGGCGCTCGGCCGGATGTTGCCGATCAGGTTGCCCTCGTCGCGGGAACCGTTCATCACCATGCCGGTGGCCGCGAGCTCCTTGAGCTTGCCGATGACCGGGTCGTACGCCGCCCGCGACGCACCACCGGTGCGCCGGACCACGATCAAGTGCAGGCCGACGTCCTTCGCCTGGGCGAGGAACTCCGACAGCGGCTTGAGCGGGTTGGTGGACTGCGTCGCCACCAGGTCGTAGTCGTCGACCAGGACGAACAGCTCCGGACCGGTCCACCAGGACCGGGTCTTCAGCTGCTCCTGGGTGACGTCCGGACCCGGCAGCCGCCGCGTCATCGACCCGTGCACGTCCTGGACCATGCTGTCCAGCTGCGCCGACGAGACGGCGTAGCCGAGCAGCGAATCGCCCTCGAGGAATCCGAGCATCGTGCGCCGGTAGTCGACCAGCAGGATCACGGCCTCCTGCGGCGTGTAGCGCTCGGTGATGCCGCGCGCGATCTGCCGCAGCAGGTTCGTCTTGCCGGACTCGCCGTCGGCGAACGCGAAGAAGTGCGGGTCCGCGTCGAAGTCCAGGTAGATCGGCTGCAGGTCTTCCTCGTTGACGCCGATCGGGACGAGCTTCGTGTCCCGCTTCTGGTCGATCCGCAGGACCTCTTCGTAGGTGATCATCTCCGGCAGCAGGCGCACCTGCGGGGCCACCCGGCCGCGCCACGCGCCGCGGATCTTCGCGACCGCGTCCGCGACGCCCGCCGCGACCGTCTCCGGGTCGCTCGACCCGTCGATCCGCGGCAGGCCGGTGAGCAGGTGCAGCTTGTCGCGGGTGAGCCCGCGTCCCGGCCGCCCGGCCGGGACGTTGACCGCGATCCGGCGGTCCATTTCGGACTCCGTCGGGTCACCGAGGCGCAGCTCGAACCGGGTGCCGAGCATGTCCTTGATCGCGGGCCGGAGGTCGGCCCACCGGTTCGCCGAGATGATCACGTGGACGCCGTAGGCGAGACCCTGCGTGGCCAGCCGGGTGATCGACGTCTCGAGCTCCTCGAAGTCGTCGCGCAGCGCCCGCCAGTTGTCCACGATCAGGAACGCGTCGCCGAACGCGTCCTGCTCCGGCGTGATCTCGCCGCGGCGCTTCCGGTTGCGGAACTCCGTCATCGAGTCGACGCCCAGCGCGCCGAACCGGCCTTCGCGCTCGGTCAGCAGCGTGGTCAGCTCGGCCACGATCCGGCGCGCCTTGTCCGGCTCGCGCCGGGCCACCGCGACCCCGCCGACGTGCGGAAGGTCCGCGAGGCCGGCGAGGGTACCGCCACCGAGGTCGAGGCAGTAGAACTGCGCTTCCTCGGGGGTGTGGGTGAGCGCCATCGACATGATCAGCGTCCGGAGCATGGTCGACTTGCCCGACTGCGGGCCGCCCGCGATGACACCGTGGCCCTGCGCACCGGAGAAGTCCGCCCACAGCAGGTCGCGCCGCTGCTCGTACGGCCGGTCGACGATGCCCATCGGCACCTGCAGCCTGCCGTTGCCGAAGAACCCGACCGGGGAAAGACCGCGGTCGTCGGTGGGGTTGAGGTTCGGCAGCATCGTGTCGAGCGAGTTCGGCTCGTTCAACGGCGGCAGCCACACCTCGTGCGCCGGCGGGCCCTGCCCGACCAGGCGGCTGACGATGACGTCCAGTTCGCTGGGCTCGACGGCCTCTTCGGACTCCTGCTGTTTCGGAGCCTCTTCCTCGACGACCGGTTCCGGCTCGGGTTCCTTCGGCAGTTCCACGAAGTCCGGCACGAACAGCTGCGGCCGCTTGTCCGCGCGCACCACCGTGGCGGCCGGGCCGGCCGCCTTGATGCCCGCGGGCCGGTACGGACCCGAGACGTAGGAAGCCTTGAACCGCACCAGGGTCGAGGTGTCGTACTTCAGGTAACCGCCACCGGGGACCGACGGCAGCTCGAACGCGTCCGGCACGCCGATCGCCGCGCGGGATTCCGCCGCGGAGAACGTCTTCAGGCCGATCCGGTAGGACAGGTGCGAGTCGAGACCGCGCAGCTTGCCCTCTTCCAGCCGCTGCGACGCGAGAAGCATGTGCATCTGCAGCGACCGGCCCAGCCGGCCGATGGCGACGAACAGGTCGATGAAGTCCGGCTTCGCCGCCAGCAGTTCGGAGAACTCGTCACAGACGATGAACAGCGCGGGCAGCGGGTCGAGGTCGGCGCCGTTCTCGCGGGCCTTCTCGTACTCCCAGACGTTCTTGAAGTTGCCGCCGTTCTTCAGCGCTTCCTGGCGGCGGTTCATCTCGCCCGCCAGCGCGTCCTTCATGCGGTCGACCAGCGTGACCTCGTCCGCGAGGTTGGTGATGACCGCGGACACGTGCGGGGCCTTGTCCAGGCCCAGGAACGTCGCGCCACCCTTGAAGTCGACGAGGACGAAGTTCAGCGTGCTCGACGAGTGCGTGGCCAGCATGCCCAGCACCAGCGTGCGGAGGAACTCCGATTTACCGGAACCGGTCGCTCCGATGCACAGGCCGTGCGGGCCCATGCCCTCGGCCGCGGCTTCCTTGATGTCCAGTTCCACCGGCTGGCCGTACTCGCCGACGCCGAACGGGACGCGGTAGCGGTCGCGGATCGGCCGGGGCCGCCACGCCTGCTGGACGTCGAACGTCATCGGGTCGCCCGGAATGCCGAGCAGTTCCAGCAGCGACGGGTTGGACAGCAGCGGCTCTTCCTCGCTGACGTCCGCTCCGCCGCCCCCGCCGACGCGGTACGGCGCGATGAGCCGGGCCAGCGCCTCGACCTCGACCACGCTGAGGCTGTCCGGGCGGCCGAACCACTCGACCCCGCCCGCGCTGCGCGCGCCGAGCCGCTCCTCCTCGACCACGAGCCGCAGGCCGCGCCGCGCGGCGAGGTTGCCGATCGAGTCGGAAAGGTCGACCAGGGTGACGCCGACCAGGCCCTCCTCGAGGATGATCTGCTCCTCGCGGGTGACCTCGGCGTCGTCGATGATGATCACGACGTGCGGCTGGTCCGGAGCGGGCGTCGCGTTGCGGGAGAACCGCTGCCGGTCGCGCAGCTCCTCGTCCAGCCAGTCTTCGATCTGCTTGAGCGAGCCCGCCATCATGCGCAGCTGGCCGATGCCGTCGGACAACGTGGGGTGCTGGGCGTGCGGGAGCCACTTCGCCCACTCCCACTCTTCCTTCGCCCGGCCCGCGGTGGCGACCGCGATCATGACGTCGTCCGGGCTGTGGAAAGCGACCAGCTGGGCCAGCATCGCGCGGGTCAGCGCGCGGGTGCGGTGCCGCTCGCCCTGCATGCTGACCGCCGCGAACCCGCGGAGGGTGATCTGGGTGGGCAGGTCCGGCACGATCGAGTGCGCGCGCACGAACCGGCGCAGCGCGAGGGTGGCGATCGGCTCCAGTTCGTCCACCGGGCCGGTCTGGGGCGGGACCAGCCGGGTGGCGAGGCGGTGCGAGCTCCGGCCGACGCGCAGGTGCAGGAAGTCCTGGTCGTTCTGCCTGCGCTCCCACATCCGGCGGCTGGCCGCGAGCGACCACAGCGACTGCGGGTCCGGGTGCACCCATTCGAGCGCCGCGCGCTGGTCGACCATCGCCTCACGGGCGCGGTCGCGCATCTGGCCGAGATACCGCAGGTAGTCCTTGCGGTCCTCGTCCATCTCGGCTTTCTTCTGGCCGCCGCCCTTGCCGCCGCCGCCCGCGAGCATGCCGACGGTGCCCATCAGCATCATGCCGCTCATCATGATCGTGGTCGGGTTTTTCGCGCCGCCCGCCGTGAACATGAAAACCATCATCCCGAGCGACGCGAAGATCATCACGCCGGGAATCGCCTTGGCGACGATGCTTCCCGGGATCGTCCGGGGCACCTCGGGCGGCGGCTCGAGATGCACCTCGCCGCCGGGCGGGCGCGGCGCGGCCAGCCGCGGCGACTTCTTGAACTGCAGCGTGCTCATCTCGAAGGACCCCTCTATTCCTGCTCGACGCCTGCACCCGGGTGCGCGGGACAACCTATCGAACGTCGTCCCGGAAATCCGGCCAACTCCAGGATCGGCATCTCACACCCCCTCCTCGGGCCCCGGCGGGACCCGTCCTCCCAGTGCGCCCGAGTGTAAGGACCACCACCGACAGTTATCGGACCAGGCGGACGAACCCGCTGGTCGGTATGGCCCAACCAGGCCTGGACGGGTACTTTCGCCGATGATTTGCGGAGACGCGCTGAAACCTGTCACCAGGTTCGGTATAAGTTCCCCCGGGAGCTGACTCTTCAGAGCGGGGGATCTAGTGGCAACGGGCACGACGGTATTCAGCAGGGTCACGGTGGTCGCACCGACGACACGCATCGACGTCGCGCTTCCGGCCGACGTGGCGGTGGCCGACCTGCTGCCCATGCTTCTGGAGATGGCCAAGGAGGTCACTCCGGACGGCGGGGCCCGGCACGGCGGCTGGGCGCTGGCCAAGCTCGGCGACGCCCCGCTCGACCCGAGCCGGACGCTCGCGTCCCTCGGCGTGGTCGACGGCGAGCTGCTGCAGCTGCGCAAGCGCAACGAGAACCCGCCGCCGCCGATGTACGACGACGTGGTCGACGCCATCGCGGAGGCCGACCCGGACACCTTCCGTCCGTGGACGAAGGAAACCGCGCGCCGGTTCGGCCACACCGCGGGCGGGCTCGCCCTGTTCTTCTCCGCGCTGGCCCTGTTCTTCAGCGGTTCCCTCTACGGCGGTTCCGCGCTCGGCCCGGCGATCGCGGGCGGTCTCGGCGCGATCGCCTGCGTCGCGATCGGCGCCACGCTCACCAAGGCCTACCAGGCCGAGGCCACCGGCGTGCTGATCGCCTCCGCGGGCGGCCTCCCGCTGGCCTTCGTGAGCGGGTTCTACATCGTGCCCGGCCTGTCGGTCCGGGCGAACCTGCTGCTCGGCGCGGTGCTGGTGCTGATCGTCTCGGCGGTCTGCATCCTCGTCGTCGGCGCGGGCATCCGGGTCTTCATCGCCACCGCCACCGCGGGCGTGTTCGGCGCGCTCGCCTTCCTCGTCGCGACCCTCGTGACCAGCGCCGACACCGCGGCGGTCGCGGCGGGCACGGTCGCCGTCGCGCTGGGCTGCATCTCGTTCCTGCCGCGCGCCACGATCTGGCTCGCCAAGCTGCCGCTGCCCTACGTGCCGAGCACCGCCGAGGAACTCAAGGAAGACTCCGGCTTCCCGGACTACAAGGCGATCGAGCAGCGCACCGCGGTCGCGCACGACTACATGACCGGCCTGATGATCGGCTGCGGCGCCACCACGGCCGTCGCGGCGGTCCTCGCGGCCACCGCGCCGAACGCCTTCGGCATCATCCTCGGCATCATCGCCACGCTGGTCCTGCTGCTGCGCGCCCGCGCCTACGCCAACGGCGCGCAGGCCATCGCGCTGCTCACCACCGGCATGGTCGCCGCGGCGGGCATCCTGCTCGGCTGGCTGTTCTTCTCCGCCACCGCGGAGCAGCGGCTGCTGTACGTCTTCGGCGCGCTGATCCTGATCGCCGCGGCCGCTCTCGTGGTCGGCGTGATCTTCCCGGACCAGCGCTTCTCGCCGCCGCTGCGGCGCACCGTGGAAATCATCGAGGCGATCTGCATCGCCGTGGTGCTGCCGCTCGCCCTCGGCGTGATGGACCTCTACTCGACGCTGCGCCACCTCAACCTCAAGTGAGCCGCGCGATGGGCTCCCGACGTTCCTTCCCCCGCAGGCTCGGCCTTCCCGGCCGGACCGGGGTGGCATTGTTCGCCGCCGGCCTCGGGCTGATGTCGCCGTTCGCCGCCGCTCCGGCGTCGGCGCAGACGGCGGACGCGCCCGCGGGCACCTGGGCCACCCCGCCGCCGCTGGGCCCTGGCGACGCGCCGCCCGCGGCCACCGGCCACCCGGACACCACGTACAAGAAGAAGAACGAATGCGTCCAGCGCAGTCTCGGGCAGGACGTCAAGATCAACTTCCGCCCGTGGGGTCAGGACTACCTGCAACTGGACCGGGCGCAGCAGATCGTCCGCGCGGCGACCGGATCGGTCGGCGGCAACCAGAAGGTCGCGGTGATCGACACCGGCGTCACGCCGCATCCGTGGTTCCAGGGCCGGGTGGAGAGCGGCGGGGACTACGTCGCCACCCCGGACAACGGAGCGCAGCCGGGGCTGCAGGACTGTGACGGCCACGGCACCGAGGTCGCCGGGATCATCGCGGGCAATCCGCAGGATCCGCAGGTCGGCTTCATCGGCGTGGCCCCGGACGCGCACATCGTGTCCTACCGGCAGCTGAGCGAGAACTACGCCAAGGACGACAGCCCGCAGCAGCCCTCGGCTCCCCCGTCCGGCGGGACCGGCGCACCGCCCTCGGGCGGCGAGAGCCAGCAGCCCCCGGCGGGCAGCAGCAACAGCCAGCTGCCCCCGTCCTCGGGCGGCGGCACCGGCAGCGGCACCGGCACCGCGCCCCAGCAGGACAACAAGGGCGACAACCGGGATCTGGCGAAGCAAGGCACCGCGGGCACGCTGAACACGCTCGCGCAGATCATCCGCAGCATCGCCGACACCCACAGCGCCGGCGTGATCAACATGTCGGTCGACCACTGCCGCGCCGGCACCGCGCCGGGCGACATCCAGACCGGCGAGCGCCAGGTCCAGGCCGCGGTGCGTTACGCGGCCGACAGCAACATCGTGGTCATCGCGGCCGCGGGCAACGTCTCGGAAAACTGCCCGCAGAACGACCAGGCCGACCCGAACAAGCCGAAGTCGATCGTCACCCCGCCGTGGTTCGCCGACGACGTGCTGTCCGTCGGGGCCATCCAGGAAGACGGCGGCGTCGCGCCGTTCAGCGTGCACGGCCCGTGGGTCGGCGTCGCCGCGCCGGGCACCAAGATCGTGTCGCTCGACCCGGCGGAGCATTCGACCGGGCTCGCGAACCTCACCATCGCGAACGGCAACCCGTCGCCGATCCAGGGCACCAGCTTCGCCGCCCCGTACGTGGCGGGCGTCGCCGCGCTGGTCCGCTCGATGTTCCCGGACATGAAGGCGCGCGACGTGGTGAAGCGGCTCAAGGCGACCGCGCAGCACCCGGCCGCTCCTGGCGGGCGCGACAACTTCGTCGGCTACGGCGTGATCGACCCGGTGGCCGCGCTCACTGCGAATCTGCCGGGCGACACCGGCAACCTCGCGCTGCCTAAGCCAGTGGTGCAGGAGGCCAAGCTGCCGCCCGCCGACGGGATCAGCTCGACCCCGATGATCGTCGCGCTCGCCGGCACTGGCGGCGGGGTGGCGGCGCTGCTGATCACGCTGTTCGTGGTGCACACGATCCGGCGGAACCGCTCCAGGTCGTCGCCGCCGACAAAATAGGCATCAGAAAAGGGGCCGCTTCTCCGCGATCGCAGCGGGGAGCGGCCCTTTTTTGCTTTTGCGGCCAGAAGCGACTCGGTTCCGGGCATGGAAAAGGCCGCTCGCCGCGGATGTCGCGGCGGCGGCCTTCCTGGTCACTTTCCGGGTTTCGGCGGCTTGCCGTCCTTCTCCGGCCGCCGCGCAGGCGGGTCCTGGCCGATCACCGGCGGAGTCACCTGCGCGGGCTCGCCGAAGATCTCCGACGTCTTCGCCGCCGTGCGCTGCCGCGGCTTGTGCTGCGAACTGCCGCCGCCACCGCCTCCGCCGCCCATTCCGGCGAAGCCCATCATCGGCATCATCGACATGCCCGAGCCCTGGTTCGCCGACGCGGGCTGCGGGGCCGGGGTGACCGGCTCGACCGGCGGGAGGCCCGCCTGGCCCTGCTCCAGCCGCGGGTCGGCGGCGGTTTCCTTGCCGTGGTGGGGATTCTCCGCGGCGGACGGGCTCACCGAATCGTCCGAAGAGGACGCTGAAGAGGCCACTGTGGACTCTCCGGCGGCAGCCGGAGCCGTTCCCGCGGGCGCGTCGGCGTCGTGCAGCCGGAACTGCTGCGCCGGATAGTGGTGCCGCAGTTCGATGCTCGACGGGCTCCCGGCCGGCGCGTCCACTCCGGCGCACAACCGGCCGAACTCGCGCAGGACGTCCTCCGCGGCCTCGTGCAAGGACTTCAGCGACTGCTCGGTCTCCCGCATCTGCGACCGCGCCCGGGAAGCGCCGCCCTTGGGCAGCATCGCCGATTCGGACAGCAGATCCGCCGCGTCGACCAGTACCTCTTCCGCCGCGCCGGTGATCTTGCGCAGCGATTCGGTGAGCTGGTCGATCGAGTCCGCGAGCGCATCGAGCGCGTCCTCCGCGCCCTCGCTCGCGGCGCGGATTTCACCCAGGTAGGCGACAAACGCGTCCGCGTCGGGACCGGACCACGACGCGTCGATCCGGCCGAGATCGTCCGCGAGGTCCGTGGACACCCTTGCCGCCGTGCGGGCCGCGGCGCGCAGGCTCTCGGCCTCCGCGTCCAGTTCCTCCCAGCGACCAGTGAGCGGCCGGTAGTACGCGGCGACCGGATCCGTCACGCCCAGCTCGCGGGCGAGCTCGGTCACGTACGCCAGAGACGGCTCCGTCACGAGATCCTCCCGGCGCGCTCGATCCGCTCGGCCGCGTCGGCGTCCCGCTCGGCGTGGCCGGTGGTGAGCTGCTCCAGCGCCGCGGTGACCGACCGCAGCGCGGCCACCCCGGCGGAGAGCTGGCCGCGCAACGCCTGCGAGGCCTGTGCGTACGACTCCGGCACGCCCAGCTGCCCGGCCACCTCGCCGTAGGCCTCGACGGTGGTCGCTCTCGTGCCCACCTCGCCCGCGGCGGCCTCCAGTTCGTCGGCCGCCCGCGCGACTTTCGCCGCGTAGCCGCCGACGACCGCGCCGTCGATCCGCACGGCGCTCGTTCCCGGACTGCTTCCCGGCGCTGCCACGTTCAACCCTCCGCTCACCCGGCTATGTCCGAGTGTGACGGGCGGAACCCGCCGTCAGTTCCCGGCAGGTTGCTGCTGTCCGGCCGCCTGCTGCTTGTACGAGCCGGCGTTCGGGTCGATCGGCACCGAGTCGAACTGCTTCATCACGTTCTGCACGTTCAGCGACGCACCGGTCGGCAGGAGCCCGATGATCGACTCCGGCGCGGGCAGCCGGTTGTTCAGCCCCAGCCCGTCCGCGGTCGCCGCGTCCGGAACGCCGTAGCGGATGCCGCGGTCGGAGATCAGCTGGATCGGGCCCTTGCCGAAGGTCTTCTCCGATTCGGTGGCCGACTGCACCACCGCGCCGTAGCCGGTCGGCATGTAGAAGCCGGTGATCGGCACGCCGTTGGGGCCGGTGTTGCTGACGCTGATGATCTTCGAGCTGCCGTCGGCGTTCTTCTCGACCGGGACCTGCTTGTTGATGTAGACCGAGGTGTGCGCCTGGGTGCCACCGGCGTTGAGCGACCAGCCGAGGCACGCCACCGGGTTCGGCACGGCGTCGAGGACGGTCGGGACGACCTTCGGGTAGGTGTCGACGTCCACGTAGTCCGGGTCGCCGTTCTGCAGCACCTTGACGTTGTTGATCTTGTCGAGGGTCAGGGTCGGCGTGATGGCCGAACCGCCGCTCTTGGCCGTGCGCACGATGTCCGCGACGGCGGGCGACACCTTCTGGATGCCGCTCTTGGCGATGAGCCAGAACTCCAGCGCACCGCCGGAGGGCTGGGTCGAGAAGACGCTGCCGACGGTCAGCCCGTCGAAGTTGCTCGACGGCGCCGTGCCCTCGCCCGCCACCAGCGGCGGAACCAGCTTGGTGACCTCGGGGATCGCATTGAGGAGAGCCTGCGACACCTTGCGCGCCTTCGTCGGCAGATGGAGCGCGGCCCGCACCGGGTCGGCGCTGCCGGACGGCACCTCGGCGCGCACGGTGTTCGCGTTCGGGTGGCTCTGCGTCGCGGCCAGCCGGTAGATGAGGTAGGTCTTGCCGTTGCCCGTGTCGCCGAGCAGCGCCTGGTTCTCCTGCAGCTCGGTGCCGAGCTTGTCGATGCCGGCGATCACGTCGGTGTTGGTCTTGTTGACCGAGTCCGGCTGCGGCAGCGACTGGTCGAGCACGACCTCGTCGCACACCGCCCAGTTGGGGGTGGTCCGCTGGTCCATCGACGGGAGCAGCTGCGGGCCGTCCGGGATGCCGGTGAGCTTCTCGCGCGGCATGTTCTTCAACTGTTCATCCGAGACGACGGTCGGGTTCTTCACCTCCGCCGCCTGCTGGCCGCCTTGTCCGCCGCCCTGCTGCCCCGGTGCGCCCTGCTGCTTCTGCGCCATGAGGATCAGCCGCGCCGACGCGAGGTTGAACGTCGGGATCAGCCGCGCCGGATTCCCCGTGACGACATACACGGTGCCGGACTGCTCGCCGATCACGATGTTGTCCGACGCGGGCACCGACGGCGCGGGGCTCAACAGGCCCCACAGCACGAAGACGACGGCGCCCAGCACGCCGAGGATCACGCCGACCGCGGTCGCGCGCCCGTGGGAGCGCATCGGGTCGTGCAACATCACCGCGTCACGGCGGACCAGCGCGGACTGCATCCGGCGCAGGACGAACTTGTATGCCTGAACCTGAGACTTAGTCGTGGGTGTTGATGGCATTCTCGACCTACAGTCCTCCCCGTCGCGGTACGGTTCCGCAGGATAGCCGTACGGGGACCGTCTGGTGTGGGGTTTCTACCAACTCCGGTTAGGGTCAGGCATCCCGGGACCGGCTTTCCGGGTACGCAGCACTCACGAGGGGAAGAGAACGCGCGGATGTCCGTCAGCACGCCTCCACGTCCGCCTGGTCCGCAGGGACCGCCACCGCCTCCCGGGGGACGTCCCCCGGGTCCGCCGCAGCGGCCCGGAAGAACCGGCGGACCCGGCGCTGCTCCCGGCGGACCCGGAATGCCCCCGCGCACTCCCCCTCCCGGCGTCCCGGGCGGTCCCGGCGGACCTGGTGGACCCGGACGCCCCGGCGGACCGGTCACTCCCGGGCCCGGCGTTCCCAAGCCCGGGGTTCCCGGCGCTCCTGGCCCGGGCGGGCCCAAGCCTGGCGGACCCGGTGGTCCCGGCGGGCCCAAGCCTGGTCCGGGCGGACCCAAGCCCGGCGGTCCTGGAGGGCCTGGCGGTCCGGGTGGGCCCGGCGGGCCTGGTGGTCCCACTGGCCCTCGGACGGGACGTCCTGGCGGCGGCGGTCCTAACGGTCCGCGCCCTGGCGGCCCCGGAGGACCTGGTGGCCCCGGAGGCCCGGGCGGACCCGGCGGCGGTGGCCCCGGCGGTCCGGGTGGTCCCGGCGGCGGCGGCCCCGGCGGACCTGGCGGCCCAGGCGGGCCCGGCGGTCCCAGCGGCGGCGGCCCGGAAAACAGCGAACCCGCACCGACGGGCGGCGGCACCGCGACCGCGCTCCGGATGGCCCCGCCCTCGCGGCGGCGCTCCGGCGGCATCTCGCTCGGCCCGCTGCCGGTGGTCAACCTGGTCGTGCTGGAAGTCGGCGTCGCGATCGGACTCGTGCTGCTGGCGATCAACATGCAGCTCAAGTACGTCGCGATCGGCGTCGCGGCGCTCGGCCTGATCCTCGCCTTCCTGCGTGTGGGCGGGCGCTGGTTCACCCAGTGGCTCGCGCTGACGCTGCGGTACCGGTTCCGCTCGCACGGCCGTGTGGCGACCCCTCCGCCGCCGACCAGCATCGAGGAACTCGCCGAGGAAAGCGCGGTCACCGGCCCGGAGGACGCGCGCGTCAGCCTGCTGCGGCTGGCCGTGCCGGACCTCGTGGTGGCGCACGCCGTCGACCACGAACGGCAGGAGGTCGGCATCGCCTGGAACGACGGGACGTGGACCGCGGTCCTGCTCGTCGAGCCGATGCCGGCGATGATCTCCCAGGCAGGCGGCGCGCCCAGCCTTCCGCTGTCCGCGCTCGCGCCGTGCCTGGAAGACCGCGGCGTGCTGCTGGACTCCATCCAGATGATCTGGCACAGCTACCCGGGTTCGGCCGCGATGCCCGCGGACGCCCCGGCGCTCAGCTCGTATCTCGAGGTGCTCGGCCCGCTGCCCGCGGCCGCCCGGCGGACCACGTGGATCGCGGTCCGGCTCGACCCGCGGCGCTGCCCGGAAGCGATCCGGGAACGCGGCGGCGGCGTCGTCGGCGCGCACCGCGCGATGATCGGTGCGCTGTCGCGGGTGCGCAACGCACTGGAGTCCCAGGGCGTGCCGACCCGGCCGCTGGACCCGGACGAGCTGCTGCGCGCCAGCATCTCGGCGGCTGAGCTCACCGCGGTCGCCGGTTCGAACGAGAAGGTCAGCCTGCAGGAAAGCTGGACCGGCGTCACCGCGGCGGGCATCGGCCACTCCAGCTACGCGATCACCGGCTGGCCCAAGGGCAAGATCAGCGGCAGCCTCAACGGGCTGACCAGCGTGCGCGCCCTGTCCGCGACGGTCGCCATGGCGATCTCGCCGTCGGCGGACGAGGGCCGCATCGGCCTGCGCGGCGTGGTGCGGCTGAGCGCCCGCAACCCGCGCGAGCTGGACGCCGCCGACCAGCGGCTGCAGAGCATCGCGGAGCGGCTGGACGTCGACCTGACCCCGATGAAGGGCATGCAGATCTCGGCGTTCTCCGCGACGCTGCCGATCGGAGGCACAGCATGAGCACTCGAGTCCGCGACGCCGGGCAAAACCCCGGCATCGCCCCGGAGTTCACGGTCGACCCGGCCATGCTCGACGCGATCAGCCCGTCCGGCGACCGCGGCGGTGTCGTCCTCGGCTCCGGCCTCAAGGGCGAACCGCTGACCGTCTCCGCACTGCGCTCGCAGCCGACCCGCATCGTGCTCGTCGGCGGGCTCTACCTGGCCCGCCAGGTAGCGATGCGCGCCATGGCGACGGGTGCGTGGGTGGTCGTGGCCACCGGACGCCCCGCGGCGTGGCAGGTGCTGCAACAGGCCGCCGGAAGCCGCGACGGACGCCCTTCGCCGCTGGTGCAGATCCGCCGGTTGTCGCCAGTCGAACTGCCGCGCCCGTCCGAGGACGCCCCGCTGCTCGTCGTGACCGACGGCGGGCCGACCCCGCAGGACCTGTTCCCGCCCCGGTCGCCCTGGCAGACCACGGTGTACGTGCTGCCGTACCTGCACCCGCAGGCGGGCACGACGGCGAACGCCGCGGACCTCGTCCTGATGCAGCGGCTCCCCGCCGGACAGGCTGAGCTGGCGGCCCGGATCTGGCGGCTGCCGCCGCAGATGATGCGCCAGCTGACCACGCTGAAGGACGACCAGGTCGTGGCGCTGGGCACGAACCTGTGGCGCCCGCTGCGGCTGGTGACGACGCAGAAGGAACAGCAGTTGCTCGGGCCGGTTCGCCGGGGCGACTAAGCGGTGAGAAATGGTGAAGGCCTCCTTGCGGGATTCCGGCAAGGAGGCCTTCGTCGTTTTCAGCGATCGGCGGTGTCCAGGGCGCGAGCCCATTCCGCCAGCCGCTCGGCCACCGACTGATACGGCAACGTCCCGGTCGCGGTCGCGATCACCAGGTCGTACGCCTCGTCCTCCGGCGCGTCCAGGTCGAAGCCGTTGAGCCCGTAGAACACGTACATCGACATCCAGCCGAGCCGTTTGTTCCCGTCGATCAGCGGGTGATTCCGGACGATGGATTCCAGCAGCACCGCGGCTTTCTCATGCAGGTCCGGATAAGCGTCCTGCCCCATCAGCGAGGACTGCGGCCGGTGCGCCGCCGCGTCGAGCAGGCCAAGGTCGCGCACTCCGGGCACGCGGAGGTCAGCCGACAACAGAAGCAGGTCGTCCAGCGTCAGGTACTCGATTTTCACTGCGCCAGGCGATCGAGCAGGGCGGCGTAGCGGGAGCGGCCTTCGAGGGAAAGCTCGTGCACCCGGTCGTCCCGGACCCGGCGCGCCGCGGCGTCCGTGATCGCCCGCACCACCGCTTCGTGCTTGCTCACCCCGTCCGCCTCAGACAGCAGCGCGAGCGCACGCTCCACCTCGTCGTTCAACCGCAGAGTCATCGCCATGACGCCGATGATACCAGAGTGGTATCATCTCTGGCCTGCTCTTTTCGGCCGTCCCTGGCCTAAAGCTCGGTCGACGACCGCACGTTCCGAGTCTGTTCCGCCCTCGCCGCCAGCAGCTCGTCGGGCGGGTAATCCACCGCCGTCAGCGTCAGTCCGTGTGCCGGGGCGACCGCGCTGTCCCGCGTTCCGCTCGCCAAAACCTCGCCGGGCCAATCGGTTCCGCGTCGGCCGTCCCCCACGAGCAGCAAGACACCGACCAGGCTGCGGACCATCGAATGACAGAACGCGTCCGCGCTCACCTGGACTTCCAGCAGGTGCTCGTCGATCCGAGTCCACTCCAGACGCTGCAGCTCGCGGATCGTCGTGCCGCCCTCGCGCTGTTTGCAGTACGCCGCGAAGTCTTGCAGGCCAAGGAGTTCCCGAGCAGCGGCGTTCATCCGCTCTGTCGAGAGTGGACGGCCCCAAGCCAGGGTGTCGTTGCGGCGCAACGGATCGACGCCCCACGGAGCGTCTGAGACGCGATAACGGTAGTGCCGACGGATCGCGGAGAACCGGGCATCGAAACCCGAAGGGGCCACGCGCGCCTGCAGAACCCGCGCATCGGCGGGCAAGAGTTTGTTCCAGCGGCCGCGCATGCGCGTCAGGTCTGGGATTCCCTGGTCGTCCACGGGAATCCGGCCTGGCGCACCGGGCGCGAACGGGACGACGTCGACGTGCACGACCTGGCCCGTCGCGTGCACTCCGGCGTCCGTGCGGCCCGCGACGACCACGGACTTCGGCACCGACTCCCCCGGCGGCTGACGCTGCAGCGCCTGCTCCAGTTCGGCCTGCACGGTGCGGCGGCCGGGCTGGCGGGCCCAGCCGGAGAAGTCCGTGCCGTCGTAGCTCACGTCCAAGCGCAGACGAACGAGCCCGCCCTCCCCGTGGGGAGCGGCGGGCTCGTCCGGTGTAGACAGTGCCGGCAGGACTCAGTCCTTCTTGGCGTCGGCGTCGTCGGAGGCAGCGGCCTCGTCAGCGGCCGGAGCCTCTTCGGCAGCCGGGGCCTCTTCGGTCGCGGCGGGAGCCTCAGCGGCTTCCTCGGCGACCGGAGCGGCGGCGACCTCGTCCTTGGCGAACTTGGTCTTGCGGGCCCGCTCGGCCTCGGACGTCACGGTCTTCTCCGCGACCAGTTCGATGACGGCCATGGCGGCGTTGTCGCCCTTGCGCGGCATCGTCTTGGTGATGCGGGTGTAACCGCCGGCGCGCTCAGCGAAGTGCGGGCCGATCTCGGCGAACAGCTTGTGCACGACGTCCTTGTCCCGGACGACCTTCTGCACCAGGCGACGGTTGTGCAGGTCGCCCCGCTTCGCCTTGGTGATCAGCTTCTCGGCCAGCGGGCGGACCCGCTTGGCCTTGGCCTCGGTCGTCGTGATCTTGCCGTGCTCGAACAGCTGAGTGGCCAGGTTGGCCAGGATCAGCCGCTCGTGCGCGGCAGACCCGCCGAGCCGGGCTCCCTTGGTAGGGGTGGGCATGACTTTCTCCTAGTTCAGCTCACAGCGTCCGGGCACGAGGCCTCAGAGCTGCTCGGTCTCTGCGTAGTCCTGGCCATCGTCGTGGCCGTCGTCCGAAATCCCGCCGCCGATGCCGGCGACACCTTCCGACCAGCCCTCGCCGTCGTAGCTGGTGGCAGCCGCGGACGGGTCGAACCCGGGCGGGCTGTCCTTCAGCGCGAGGCCGAGGCCGACGAGCTTCAGCTTGACCTCGTCGATCGACTTGGCGCCGAAGTTGCGGATGTCGAGAAGGTCCGCCTCGCTGCGCGAGACCAGCTCGCCAACGGTGTGGATGCCTTCGCGCTTCAGGCAGTTGTACGACCGGACGGTGAGGTCCAGGTCCTCGATCGGCATCGCGTAGGCGGCGATGGTGTCCGCCTCCTGCGGCGACGGGCCGATCTCGATGCCCTCGGCGTCGACGTTCAGTTCGCGAGCGAGACCGAACAGCTCCACCAGCGTCTTGCCCGCCGAGGCCACCGCGTCGCGCGCGGTGATCGACGGCTTGGTCTCGACGTCCAGGATCAGCTTGTCGAAGTCGGTGCGCTGCTCGACACGGGTGGCCTCGACCTTGTAGGTCACCTTCAGCACCGGCGAGTAGATCGAGTCGACCGGGATCCGGCCGATCTCCGCGCCTGCCTGCTTGTTCTGCAGGGCCGGAACGTAACCGCGGCCGCGCTCGACGACGAGCTCGATCTCGAGCTTGCCCTTGCCGTTCAGCGACGCGATGTGCAGATCCGGGTTGTGCACGGTGACGCCCGCGGGCGGCACGATGTCGGCAGCCGTGACCTCACCAGGGCCCTGCTTGCGCAGGTACATGGTGACCGGCTCGTCCTCTTCCGAGGACACGACCAGTTCCTTCAGGTTCAGGATGATGTCGGTGACGTCTTCCTTCACCCCGGGAACGGTGGTGAATTCGTGCAGCACGCCGTCGATGCGGATGCTCGTCACGGCCGCGCCCGGGATGGACGACAGCAGCGTGCGCCGCAGCGAGTTGCCGAGCGTGTAGCCGAAGCCGGGCTCCAGCGGTTCGATGGTGAACCGGGAGCGGGTCTCGTTGACCGTCTCTTCGCCGAGAGCCGGCCGCTGGGAAATCAGCATTTCTTAGTTTCCTTTCCAGACGACGCCCGCCATATGACGTCGAAGGGATGGCGTGACGGCGGCGCACTGTGGGCGCCGCCGCCCCGTAACCAGTCGCAGAGACCGGTTACTTCGAGTAAAGCTCGACGATCAGCTGTTCCTGAACCGGAACGTCGATCTGCGCGCGCTCCGGCAGCTGGTGGACCAGCACGCGGAGGTTCGACGGGACGACCTGCAGCCACGCCGGAACCGGGCGCTCGCCGAAGGCTTCCTTCGCCGCGACGAACGGGAGGGTGCCCGCCGACTTCGGCTTGACGTCGATGATGTCCCACTTGGTGACCTGGTAGGACGGCACGTTGACCTTGACGCCGTTGACCAGGAAGTGGCCGTGGCTCACCAGCTGCCGCGCCTGACGGCGGGTGCGGGCGATGCCGGCGCGGTAGATCACGTTGTCCAGCCGGGACTCGAGGATCTGCAGCAGGTTCTCACCGGTCTTGCCAGGACGCCGCACGGCTTCCTTGTAGTACCGGACGAACTGGCGCTCGAGAACGCCGTAGGTGTAGCGAGCCTTCTGCTTCTCCTGCGACTGCAGGAGGTACTCGGACTCCTTGATGCGCCCGCGGCCGTGCTGGCCCGGCGGGTAGGGGCGACGTTCGAACGCCTGGTCGCCGCCGATGAGGTCAACCTTGAGGCGACGCGAAATACGCGTCGCGGGGCCGGTGTAACGAGCCATTTCTTAGTACTCCTCCCCGTTCCTCAGACCCGGCGCCGCTTGGGCGGGCGGCAGCCGTTGTGAGGCTGCGGGGTCACGTCCTGGATGGTGCCGACCTCGAGGCCGGCCGCCTGCAGCGAGCGGATCGCCGTCTCGCGGCCCGAACCCGGGCCCTTCACGAAAACGTCGACCTTCTTCATGCCGTGCTCGGCAGCCTTGCGGGCGGCGTTCTCGGCGGCCATCTGCGCGGCGAACGGAGTCGACTTGCGCGAGCCCTTGAAGCCCACGTGGCCGCTCGACGCCCACGCGATCACGGCGCCGGTCGGGTCCGTGATCGAGACGATGGTGTTGTTGAAGGTGCTCTTGATGTGCGCGTGACCGTGCGCGACATTCTTCTTTTCCTTGCGGCGGACCTTCTTGGCCCCCGCGGTGCGGGACTTGGGTGGCATTGTCTGAGGGTTCTCCTGTTAACGCGCGTTCTCTTGGTGAGCGGCGACGGCTTCCTGCTGCCCGCGGCGGATGATGGATCCGGCGTCGGTGTAGAGGTTCCGCAGCGCCATCGGGCGGGCGTAGAGCGCCTTGGGCGAGACACAAGCCGTGGAGCGACGGACGGAACCGCCCATGCGAACGACCTTCTTGCCCTGGGTGCTCACTTCTTGCCAGCCTTCTTCTTGCCGGCGACCGTCTTCTTCGGGCCCTTGCGGGTGCGGGCGTTGGTCTTGGTGCGCTGACCGCGCACCGGCAGACCGCGACGCCAGCGCAGACCCTGGTAGGTCCCGATCTCGATCTTGCGCCGGATGTCGGCGTTCACCTCACGGCGAAGGTCACCCTCGACCTTGAAGTTTTCGTCGATGTAGTCCTTCAGCTTGACGAGATCCTCGTCGCTGAGGTCCTTGACGCGGGTGTCGGCGTTCAGCTCGGCAGCAGCGATCATCTGCTTCGAGCGGGTACGGCCGATCCCGTAGATGTAAGTCAGCGCGATCTCCAACCGCTTCTCGCGGGGGAGGTCGACGCCAGCGAGTCGTGCCACTGGTGCTCCTTTATCGAGTTTGTCTTCAGGTCTGCTCCCCGTCCGGTTCCGGAACCGACTCGCCTGTCGTGCCCGTGGCTTGCGCCCCGGGTGTCCCGGCCCCGGCCTGAAGTCCGGGGGTGCACCGGACCGCTCGCGCGGCCCGGCAGGTACGGGGAGGGTGGGTTAGCCGTCAAGCGGCCTGCTGCAGTGCGGTTCTCAGCCCTGACGCTGCTTGTGACGCAGGTTCTCGCAGATCACCATGATCCGGCCGTGACGGCGGATCACCTTGCACTTGTCGCAGATCTTCTTGACGCTCGGCTGGACCTTCACGTCTTCCTGCTTCCTGCTCTGCTCGGCTCTGGCGTGATCACTTGTAGCGGTAGACGATGCGACCACGGGAGAGGTCGTAGGGCGAAAGCTCCACGACAACCCTGTCTTCGGGCAGGATGCGGATGTAGTGCTGCCGCATCTTGCCGCTGATGTGTGCCAGGACCTTGTGGCCGTTCTCCAACTCGACACGGAACATCGCGTTGGGGAGCGGCTCGACCACGCGGCCTTCGACCTCGATGGCCCCGTCTTTCTTAGCCATGTCCTCCGCAATCCCTGATGCACGCTTGATGTGCACAGCGTGATCGGCTTTGAGCTCGAGTCCTTGCTTACTGGGTGGTGCTCGGCCACACTCGGCCCCGGGTCCATGAGGTTCGCGAGAATTCACGAGCATGCTGGAACCGGCGCATGAGCGCACCGACTTGACAGTGTACGCAACCCGTGCAGTACCCCGTCGACCGGGGTGTAAGTAGACCCGTGTGAGTGGTCGCTCAGGACTCTTCGGGCAGGGTGAGCACCCAGGGACCGTCCTCGGTGATGGCGACGGTGTGCTCCCAGTGCGCGGCGCGCGAACCGTCGACGGTGACGACCGTCCAGCCGTCGTCCAGTTCGAGGGTTTCGCCGCTGCCGCCGGTCAGCATGGGTTCGACCGCGAGCGCCATGCCGGGCTTGAGCCGGGGGCCCTTGCCGGGTTTGCCGACGTTCGGCAGGAACGGTTCCATGTGCATCTGCCGGCCGATGCCGTGGCCGCCGTACTCGAGGATCTCGCCGTACTCGCGGCCGTCGTCCTCGCCGGCCTGGCGGGCGGCGGTCTGCACGGCGAACGAGATGTCGGTGAGCCGGGAGCCCGCGCGGACGGCCTCGATGCCCGCCCACATGGCGCGCTCGGTGGCGGCCGACAGCTGGCGGTCCTTCTCGCTGACCTCGCCGATCTCCAGCGTCACCGCGGAGTCGCCGTGCCAGCCTTCGAGGATCGCGCCGCAGTCGACCGAGATCAGGTCGCCCTCGGCGAGCACCTGCTTGGCCGACGGGATGCCGTGCACGATCTGCTCGTTCACCGACGCGCAGATCGACGCCGGAAACCCGTGGTAGCCCTTGAACGAGGGCACCGCGCCGGCGTCGCGGATCGTCTGCTCGGCCAGCTCGTCGAGGTCGGCCGTGCTGACCCCGGGCCGGGCGAGTTCGCGCACGGCGGCCAGGGTGCGGGCGACGACGAGACCGGCCGCCCGCATGGCCTCCAGCTCGCCGCGCGTCTTGACCTCGATCATGCGCCCGCGGCGGAGCACTTGCAGAACACGCAATCCTCCGAGATTCACGTGCGGTCGCGCAGCGCTTTCAGCACGCGGTCCGAGATCTCCTGCACTTCGCCGACGCCGTCGACCTTCACCAGGATGTCGGAGTAGTACTCCAGCAGCGGCGCGGTCTCCGACACGTACACCTGCTGGCGACGGCGGATGACGTCCTCGGTGTCGTCCGAGCGGCCGCGCGACATGAGCCGCCCGACGACGACGTCCTCGGCCACGTCGAGCTGGATGACCGCGTCGAGCTTGGTGTCGGCCTCGCTCAGCATTTCGCCGAGGACCTCGGCCTGCTTGGTGTTGCGCGGGAACCCGTCGAGCAGGAAGCCCGCCTTCGCGTCCGGTTCGGCCAGCCGCTCGCGGACCATTTCGTTGGTCACCGAGTCCGGCACGAGCTCGCCCGAGTCCAGGTACCGCTTGGCCTCCTGGCCGAGAGGGGTCTCCTGGCCGACGTGCGCCCGGAAGAGGTCGCCCGTCGAGATGTGCGGGATCCGCAGCTGCTCGGACAGGGCAACCGCCTGCGTGCCTTTGCCCGCGCCGGGCGGTCCGACGAGAACCAGTCGCGTCACTTCAAGAACCCTTCGTAGTTGCGCTGCATCAGCTGGCTTTCGATCTGCTTCACGGTGTCGAGGCCAACCCCGACCATGATCAGCACAGCCGTGCCACCGAACGGGAAGTTCTGGTTGTTCCCGCTGCCGGTGAGGGACAGGAAGAAGTTCGGGAGGATCGCGATGATGCCCAGGTACAGCGAGCCGGGAAGAGTGATCCGGCCCAGCACGAAGCTGAGGTACTCGGCGGTGGGACGGCCGGGCCGGATGCCCGGGATGAAGCCGCCGAACTTCTTCATCTCTTCCGCACGCTCGTCCACGTTGAACGTGATCGTGATGTAGAAGTAGGTGAAGAAGATGATCAACAGGAAGTAGAGCAGGATGTGCACCCAGCTGCTCTGGTTGACCAGGTAGTTCTGAATGAACGACTGCCAGCCCGCGTTGCTGTTCGGGTCGCCGATCAGCTGGCTGAGCAGCTGCGGCAGGTACAGCAGCGACGAGGCGAAAATGACCGGGATGACACCGGCCTGGTTCACCTTGATCGGCAGATAGGTCGAGGTGCCGCCGTACATCCGGCGGCCGACCATGCGCTTGGCGTACTGCACCGGGATCCGGCGCTGGCCCTGTTCGACGAAGATGACGCTGGCGATGATCACCAGACCGAACGCGCACACCACGGCCAGCGCGACGCCGCCGCCGTTGCTGATGATGTTGGCGCCCTCGGCCGGGATGCGGGCCGCGATGTTCAGGAAGATCAGCACCGACATGCCGTTGCCGACGCCGCGCTCGGTGATGAGCTCGCCCAGCCACATCATCACCGCGGTGCCCGCGGTCATGGTGACCACGATCAGCGTCAGCGAGTAGATGCTGTTGTCCGGGATGATCGGCTGCGAGCAGCCCTGGAACAGGGTGCCGCGGTCAGCCAGCGCGACCACGCCGGTGGCCTGCAGGATCGCCAGCGCGATCGTGAGGTACCGGGTGTACTGGGTCAGCTTGTTCTGGCCGGACTGGCCTTCCTTCTTCAGCTCCTCGAACCGCGGGATGACCACGGTGAGCAGCTGGACGATGATGCTCGCGGTGATGTAGGGCATGATGCCCGTCGCGAACAGCGACAACTGCAGCAGCGCGCCGCCGCTGAAGAGGTTGAGCAGCTGGTACACGCCCTGCTGGTCGGCCTGTGCGGTACAGGCCTGCACGGCGGCGAACGAGACCCCCGGAGCCGGGATGGTTGCACCGATCCGGTAGACCGCGACGATGGCTAGCGTGAACAGGATCTTCTTGCGTAGATCCGGCGTCGCGAGAGCCGAGCGGAATGCGCTGAGCACGCGGGGGACCTCCTCGGCGTCGTCGGTCGTCCCAACCGACGATCGGCTTGGCCGGTACGAGACCGGCGGGATGTCTGACTCACTGGCAAGCCAGGAACGCTTCAGGGCAAACAGGCCCGGAAGCGTGCCGCCGACTCTAACAGCTTCGCATGGGCCGCCCGCAGCGCGTGTGCGTTTTACGTCTCACCCCGGGCCGCTTCGCCGCAGAAGAGCCGCAGGTAGGGCCGGTCGGACCACAGATGATCACCTGTTCGGCCCGCACCATTCGGCGGGCTTTCCCACAGCAGCACGGAAAACAGCACCGCCAACGCCCGCCCGCCGTACGTGAGGGCCACCCTCCTTGACTCTGATTCCCTCAGGGTTCCCCTCACGACCCACCTCTGGTCGTGAGGGGCTCCTTCACAGACTCAGATTCCCTCAAGGAGCCCTTCACGGACCGCCCCCGCCGCCAGCCGCAACCGCTGGCCGGGATGCCGCCCCAATGTGGCATTGGGTGCATAGGACGCACCGAACGCCACATTGGGTGCATCCAACGCACCCAATGCCACATTGGGGCGCTAACCCCCACCACCGGCAAACCGCAGCCGACGCACCCGACCGCATCGAGGCCCCAACCGCAGCCGATGCACCCAACGAGCGAGGCACCCAGCCCCTCCCCCGCACCCCGATACGAAGCCTCCCTGCGGTTCGGGGGTGCTTGTCAAGGCATCTTTCCCGCCTTGACAAGCACCCCCGAACCGTCAGCACAATCAAACTTCGGGGTGCCCCACGCAACCAGGACGGGCCAATGTCGCCGCCAGGCGACGAGGCCCCGCACAGCAACAANGGACGGGCCAATGTCGCCGCCAGGCGACGAGGCCCCGCACAGCAACAAAAAAACGGGCCCGCCCGGAAAACCGGACGGGCCCGCCTAAAACGCAGCCAGATCAGCTAACGGTGGCCGAACCACCAGCAGCCTCGATCTTCTCCTTGGCAGAACCGGAGAAAGCGTGCGCGGTCAGCTCAAGCTTGACCCCGTTCAGGTCCCCGTTCCCGAGAACCTTAACCAGCTTGCCCTTGCGAACAAGCCCGTTGGCAGCCAGCTCCTCCGGCCCGACCTTGCCACCGTCGGCGAACACGCGGGCGATGTCGCCCACGTTCACCGGCTGGTACTCGGTGCGGAACCGGTTCTTGAACCCACGCAGCTTCGGCAGCCGCATGTGGATGGGCATCTGCCCACCCTCGAAACCGGCGGGCACGTTCTTCCGGGCCTTGGTGCCCTTCGTGCCGCGACCGGCGGTCTTGCCCTTCGAACCCTCACCACGGCCGACGCGGATCTTGTCGCGCTTGGCGCCAGGAGCCGGACGAAGGTGGTGGATCTTGATGGCGGTCATGCCTGGACCTCCTCGACCTCCACCAGGTGGCGGACGGTGTGGATCAGGCCGCGCACCTGGGGGGTGTCCTCACGCACGACGCTCTGGCGGATCTTGCGCAGCCCGAGGGTGCGCAGCGACTCGCGGTGAGCGTGCTTCGTGCCGATCTTGCTCTTGACCTGAGTGACCTTGAGCTGAGCCATGTCAGACCCCCTGGCCGGCACGCTGGCGCAGCATCCGGGCCGGGGCGACGTCCTCGAGCGGCAGACCGCGGCGAGCGGCCACCTCCTCCGGACGCTGCAGACCCTTCAGAGCCGCCACGGTCGCGTGCACGATGTTGATGGCGTTGTCGGAGCCGAGCGACTTCGACAGCACGTCGTGGACGCCCGCGCACTCCAGCACCGCGCGCACCGGGCCGCCGGCGATGACACCGGTACCAGCGGACGCGGGACGGAGCAGCACGACCCCGGCGGCTTCCTCACCCTGGATCGGGTGCGGAATGGTGCCGGCGACGCGCGGAACGCGGAAGAAGTTCTTCTTCGCTTCCTCGACGCCCTTGGCGATGGCCGCGGGAACTTCCTTGGCCTTGCCGTAGCCGACGCCGACCTGACCGTCGCCGTCGCCGACGACCACCAGAGCGGTGAAGCTGAAGCGACGACCGCCCTTGACGACCTTGGCGACGCGGTTGATCGTCACGACCTTCTCAAGGTGCGGGGTCTTGTCCTGGGCCGCCCCGCCACGGCCGCCGTCGCGCCGGTCGCGACGGTCCCGACGGTCACCGCGGTCGTTGCCGCCCTGACCCGGTCCGCCCTGGCCGCCGCCGAATTGCCGTGTACGTCCCGGCATCAGGCTTTCCTTCCATTCACGAGCATGTGCATCAGAACTTCAACCCCGCCTCGCGGGCGGCGTCGGCGAGCGCGGCGATGCGGCCGTGGTAGGCGTTGCCGCCACGGTCGAACACCACGGCTTCGATGCCGGCGTCCTTGGCGCGCGAAGCGACCAGTTCGCCGACCTTGGCCGCCTTGGCCTTCTTGTCGCCCTCGAAGGACCGCAGGTCCGACTCGAGGGTGGACGCCGACGCCAGCGTGTGACCGGCGAGGTCGTCGATCACCTGCACGGTGATGTGCCGCGAGGACCGCTTGACGACCATGCGCGGACGCACCGGCGTGCCGCTGATCTTCTTGCGGAGGCGGAAGTGCCGACGGGTCTTGGCGACGCGGCGGCGGGTCGAGATGTCCTTGCCGACCGGCTTGCGCTTCGTGGTAGTCGTGTCGCTCATCACTTACCCGTCTTTCCGACCTTGCGGCGGATCTTCTCACCCTCGTACCGCAGGCCCTTGCCCTTGTACGGGTCCGGGCGGCGCAGCTTGCGGATGACCGCGGCGGTCTGGCCGACCTTCTGCTTGTCGATGCCGGAGACCGAGAACCGGGTCGGCGACTCCACCTTGAAGGTGATGCCTTCCGGAGCCTCGATCTTGACCGGGTGGCTGTAGCCGAGGGCGAACTCGAGGTCCGAGCCCTTGGCCTGCACGCGGTAACCGACGCCGTGGATCTCGAGCTTCTTCTCGTAGCCCTCGGTCACGCCCACCACGAGGTTGTTCACCAGCGTGCGGGTGAGGCCGTGCAGGGCGCGGCTCGTGCGCTCGTCGTCCGGGCGCTTCACCAGGAGGGCGCCGTCCTCGTCGCGCTCGACGACGATCGGCTCGGCGACGGTGTGCTCCAGGGTGCCCTTCGGCCCCTTGACCTTGACGTTCTGGCCGTCGATGGTCACCTCGACCCCGGAGGGGACGGCGACCGGCAGCTTTCCGATGCGTGACATGTCTGTGCCCCCTTCCTTACCAGACGTAGGCGAGGACTTCGCCGCCCACGTTGTTGCGCTTGGCCTGCCGGTCGGTCTGCAGGCCGCCGGACGTCGAGATGATCGCGACGCCGAGGCCGCCGAGAACGGACGGCAGTTCGGTCGATTTTGCGTAGACCCGCAGACCCGGCTTGGAGACGCGGCGAAGGCCGGCGATGCTCCGCTCGCGGTTGGGGCCGTACTTCAGCTCGACGACCAGGTTCTTGTGCTTCTCGCCCGGCTCGTCGCGGTAGCTCGCGATGTAGCCCTCGCGCTTGAGGATCTCGGCGATGTTCGCCTTGATCTTCGAGTGCGGAAGCACGACCTCGTCGTGGTAAGCCGAGTTCGCGTTGCGCAGACGGGTCAAGAAGTCTGCGATGGGGTCGGTCATCGTCATGGTGACCTGTCAACCTTTCTCGCCTGGTTCCCCGCCTCGCCCGGCCGGAGCGGTCTCCGGCCGGGTCGGCGGGGCCTGTGGCGAACTGGGAATAGAGTTTCGAGCCTTACCAGCTGGACTTGTGGACACCGGGCAGTTCGCCCGCGTGCGCCATCTCCCGGAGGCAGATCCGGCACAGGCCGAACTTGCGGTACACCGAGTGCGGGCGACCGCACCGGTTGCAACGGGTGTAGGCGCGCACCGCGAACTTCGGCTTCTTCGAAGCCTTGCTGACTAGCGCTTTCTTGGCCATCGGCTCAGTTCTCCTTGAACGGGAAACCGAGCTTGCGCAGCAACGCCCGGCCCTCGTCGTCGGTGGTGGCGGTCGTGACGACGGTGACGTCCATGCCGCGAGGGCGGTCGATGTCGTCCGGGTTGATCTCGTGGAACATCGACTGCTCGTTGAGACCGAACGTGTAGTTGCCGTTGCCGTCGAACTGCTTGGGCGAAAGCCCGCGGAAGTCGCGGATACGGGGCAGCGCGATGGTCAGCAGCCGGTCGAGGAACTCCCACATCCGGTCGCCGCGCAGCGTGACGCGCGCGCCGATCGGCTGGCCCTCGCGCAGCTTGAACTGCGCGATCGACTTGCGGGCCTTGCGGATTTCCGGCTTCTGCCCGGTGATCAGGGCGAGGTCGCGGACCGCGCCGTCGATCAGCTTGCTGTCCCGGGCGGCGTCCCCGACACCCATGTTCACGACGATCTTCACGACGCCGGGAATCTGGTGCACGTTGGGGATGGAGAACTCCTTCTGGAGCTCGCCCTTGATCTCTTCGCGGTACCGGGTCTTGAGACGCGGCACGATCTTCTCTGCGGTGGTCATGTCAGATGTCCTTGCCGTTCCGGCGCGAGACCCGGACCTTCTTGCCGTCCTCGCCGATGCGGTAGCCCACCCGGGTCGGCTTGCCGTCCGAGTCCACGACCATCACGTTCGAGACGTGGATGGGCGCTTCCTGGGTCACGATGCCGCCGGACTGCGCGCCGCGCTGGGTCTGGGTGATCCGGGTGTGCTTCTTGATCCGGTTGACACCCTCGACCAGAACGCGCTCGCGGTCCGGGTAGGCCTGGATGACCTTGCCCTTGGCGCCCTTGTCCTTGCCGGCGATAACGACGACCGTGTCGCCCTTCTTCACCTTCATCACAGCACCTCCGGCGCGAGCGAAATGATCTTCATGAACTTTCGGTCGCGCAGCTCGCGGCCCACCGGGCCGAAGATGCGGGTGCCCCGGGGCTCGTTGTCGTTCTTGATGAGCACGGCGGCGTTCTCGTCGAACCGGATGTAGGAACCGTCCGGACGACGGCGCTCCTTCACCGTGCGGACGATGACAGCCTTGACGACATCGCCCTTCTTCACCCCGGCGGCCGGGATGGCGTCCTTCACGGTGGCGACGATGATGTCGCCGATGCCGGCGTAGCGCCGCCCGGATCCGCCGAGCACGCGGATGCAAAGGATTTCCTTCGCGCCCGTGTTGTCGGCAACCCGAAGCCGCGACTCCTGCTGGATCACGTCAACTCCTGTATGTCGCGCTGGTTCTCGCTGTCGCGAGCCTTGCGGAACCAAGGACTCCCGAAAGAGCCCTGCTTACTTGGCCTTCTCCACGACCTGCACCAGACGCCAGCGCTTGGTCGCCGACAGCGGACGGGTCTCCATCAGGGTGACCCGGTCGCCCACGCCCGCCTCGTTGTTCTCGTCGTGCACCTTCACCTTGGAGGTGGTGCGGACGACCTTCGAGTAGCGCGGGTGCTTCTTGCGGTCCTCGAGCTCGACCACGATCGTCTTGTCCATCTTGTCCGAGACGACGTAACCCTCGCGGACCTTGCGGTAGTTCCGGGCGGTCTTCTCGGTGGCAGCCTCGCTCATGCGGCACCTTCACTTTCGGCGTCGGGAGCCACGGACAGGCCGAGCTCGCGCTCGCGCATGACCGTGTAGATCCGCGCGATGTCCGTGCGGACGGTGCGCAGCCGACGGTTGTTGTCCAGCTGCCCGGTCGCCATCTGGAAGCGGAGGTTGAAGAGCTCCTCCTTGTATTCCTTCAGACGCAGCACGAGCTCTTCGGCGGTGAGCTCACGCAGCTCGGATGCCTGTGCGGCTCCGTTAGCCATCAGAACTCACCTTCCCGGGTCACGATGCGGCACTTCATGGGCAGCTTGTGGATCGCGCGGCGGAGCGCCTCGCGGGCGGTCTCCTCGTTCGGGAAGCTGATCTCGAACATCACGCGGCCCGGCTTCACGTTGGCGATCCACCACTCGGGCGAACCCTTGCCGGAACCCATGCGGGTTTCCGCCGGCTTCTTGGTCAGCGGGCGGTCCGGGTAGATCGTCGTCCACACCTTGCCGCCACGCTTGATGTGACGGGTCATGGCGATACGAGCGGACTCGATCTGCCGGTTCGTCACGTAGCTGTGCTCAAGCGCCTGGATGCCGTACTCGCCGAAGTTGACCTTGGTACCGCCCTTGGCGGCGCCGTGGCGCTTCGGGGAGTGCTGCTTGCGGTGCTTGACCCTGCGCGGGATGAGCACGTCTCAGCCCTCCGTCTTTTCTGCGGTCTCGGCGGCCGGGGCCGCTTCGGTCGCGTTGTCGCTCTTCGCGGCGGCAGCGGCGCGACCGGCTTCGGTCGACGTCGCGGTCGTGCCCGACGCGCCGGAACGGCGCGGGCGGGACGGCCGG